>JAFCCK010000046.1 GCA_017610245.1 Candidatus Iainarchaeum sp. | reverse complement strand
GGGACGGCATGAACCGCTTCCTCGCTATATCTTTCAAGGAAATCAATCATTTTGGCTTCAAGCTCCATGGCCATGCCCCTATTTTCATCGACAAGATTGATTGTCTCATAAGGGTCTTCGCAGAGATTAAACAGCTGGCTTTCCAGCTGGTAGTGGTCATAGATATATTTCCAGCATTCTTGCCTAATGCTGCTTTTGTAGTATGGCGAGATTATGGGATAGAGGTGGGAAAAGGCAAACTGCCTGAAAGAGTTAACGTCTCCCACCATCAAAGGAAGCAGAGAAACGCCCTGCGCCCTCTCATTGCTCTCAATGCCAACAATATCAAGCGTTGTCGGCATCAGGTCAATTGTCTCAACAAACGCCTGCTCTCTTTTTCCCTGCGGGAGTTTCTTTGGGAACCACATTACCAATGGGATGTGCGTTTCCTGCTCATAAAGCGTGCGGGCATGCTCATACACTACTGGAAAACTCATTCCCCTGTAAAAGGGAGTTTCATGTTCGCCAAACTGCTCCCCATGGTCGGCGAGGTAAATTATCAGCGTATTATCCTTTACCCCCAATTCCTCTAGCTTGTCAATCACCATTCCAATATGTTCATCGCCATAAGCGATTTCACCATCATAGCGCGAGATTACCTTCCTCATTTCAGTGAAGGTACTGGGGTAGAGCGTATCGTACATTTTATTGTAATCAATGTATTGCTCTGTTACTCCGGGGTGCTCTATGTAGGCGTCGTGCGGGTCGTACAAGTGGAACCACAAAAAGAATTTTCCCTTTCCGGCATTTTCCTCAAGCCACCGCAGGGCAATCGGCGTTGTTTCATTGGCGAGCCTCACGCCCTGCGGGAAATTATAGTAATCGAAGCCCTGGCTCAGGCCAGATTCAAGGTCCATCATCCCAACAGAGATTATTGCCGCAGTATTATATCCATTTGCCTTGAGTATTTCAGCAAGGGTAAGATGCTCCTCAGGCAGGTTTACAAAGCCGCTTTGGGTTGCCCTAAAGGGTCTTGGCTGGTAAACAAAAGGGTAGAGGGAAGAAAACATGCTGATGTGGCTGCTTGTAGTATAAGGCACTACAGTGAAGGCATTTTCAAATAGCACGCCTTCCTTTGCCAGAGCATCAAAAACAGGGGATGTTTCCCTGGGATAGCCATAGGCAGACATGTGGTCGTGCCTCACAGTATCAAGGACAATGAATACAACATTTGTATTTTGTGTGTCCCCTTTTCTTTGAATGGGTATCATTTCTACCGGGCCCTCTTCAAGCGGCTTATCTTCCATGCCAAAATCTATGCCGTGCACTAGGTAAACAAAGGCTGCGCACAGCAACAGCAGTAATGCAAACGCTATCGCCTGATTCTTAGTTTCTCCCTTAATTCTTTCACCCTCTTTTCCATAAATCCCAAGGTTAAATACCAGAACAGAACAAAGTATGCAACAAACACTATCAGCCCAGTTGCCTCATTCAGCATCTTTGCCATGTCTGCTGAAACAAACGCTCCAAGCAGCATGATGATGTAAAGCCTCAGCACATTCACAAGGAACGCACCAAACGCCCCAGGGATATACATCAGCAATGCCTTCTTGAGGTTGAGGTGCTTCCAGTTGAGCAGCAGCAGCACAGAAAATGCAACCAGGAAATATATCACATTATTTGCCCCTGCTGATGCCTCGCTCACCCTGACAGCAAACTGGTTCATCTGGACAACTAGGTTTGGGCCCTGCAGCACAAATGAAGCCGTAAATCCGCTCACCCTCAGCAGAAAATAAACAAAGAATGTGGTGCTTTCGGCAAGCAGAACATTGCTTTCCTCAACCACAAGCCCAAACCAGTAAATTATTGCTGCCGCAACTGTCGAGAAAATTATCTCCTTCCTGAGCTGGGAAACAGCAAACCTTGCAAATGAAAGCCCGAACACTGCAATAAAGAGGAGCAGAACCGCAACGAGCTTTAAGAGAAACCCAAGCCTGAACAGGCCGGAGAAAAATATGCTATTTGCCTGCTTCCTGTAAAGCAGCAGCTCCCCATCTAACGGGACCAATTGGCTTCCGTCAAACATTTTGCTGCTCCCTTTGGAGAAGCCCTTTGCCATCACCATCCCAACATTCTCTGGGATCCCCCCGCTTGTTTGCGCAACCAGCTCGAGCTTGTTCATCCCTTTCACCAGATGCTCCCTTTCAACAACCACCTCAAGCCAACCGCTAACATGCTCTGGCAGGGAACTATACTGTTCTGTAACATCATAATCATGGCCATTTACCTGCAGGAAAACCTCGGTATTGGGATTAAACACAGTGTCGTAAAATAGCGAGCCTCTCCAGACGCCCTGCCAGGCAAAAGTCAGGCCGCCAGCAGGAATTGCTTCCAAGTAAATCTCCTTCCTCAGCCTGTGGTCATGCTCCTCAAGGAAGATGTTCTCAATTTCCAGTGAATCTGCAAACAGCGGAATCTCCAGAAGCCTGCCGCTGCCAAGGCTGATAAATCCCCCGCCCTCATTGGATACAAGCAGTTGGGGAAGTGCAATGCCGGTATTGGCATCTGGCGAAAGCTCCTGAAGCCAATAGCTGCCCCTTACCTCAACCCCCTCTCTCAAAACACAAAACACCCTCAAAATCGGAAATAGGGAAAGAGGATGCTGAGAAAAGCACAAGCGAAGCTATGAGAAGATAGATTGATTGTTTTTTGCTGGAGAGCAGCGGGAGGCTTTTCCCGCTTGCGATTGCAAGGAATGCAAAGAGGGAGACCGCAATGGCCGAAAGCCACAAAAATTTCCCTATAAGCAATGCATAGAAAAAATCATTGTTAGGGAGGAACAACGAGAAAATTGCCTGGAAGGCAATAAGCATAAGCAGCAGGAAAACAACAAGCCTTGGAATAAGAGGGTGCAAATCTCCAAGGAAATTTAGCTTATTCATCATTTGTTCCCCTGCCCATGGCCATACTTGATTTCCTTTGCAATTCCTTTAGGAGTGGCCTCCGCAAACAACCTGCAGTTTGCGCAGCACTCCCTCAGCCCATTTCCTGTTTTGATTGATTCCCGCAACTGCTCATATGCCTCGCCGTTCCATATTTCATCAAATCCGTTCTTGCTCAAATCACCCAGTGGTTCTTGCCCATGCCAGGCATCACATGGCAGCACCTCGCCTGTCGGCCAAAGATTCAGGAATGTCCAAGGCCTGTCGCAGAGCTTTATGCCGTCTACTTCTGCTTCTGAGAGAGGGAGCGGAGCAGAAAAAACTATTCCAAGCTCTTTTGCAAGCTTCCTTGCCTCGGATATTTTTTTATTTGCCAGCTCTTTGCAGCCAAGCAGGGATTCCTTCTCAATGTCCAAGCCAGCAAAGACCCTCAAATGCTGGCAAGCGACCCTGCTAGCATGCAGCTCCTTTGCAAATTCCACATAGCTGGGCAGCTGCTCAATATTACTCTTCATTAAAACCAGGTTGAATGTGGTAAATGGAAGCGCTGAATTGTTTTTTTCCTTTATCTCTTCCAATCTTTTAAGGTTTTCAACAAGCTTTTCAAAGCTTGCCCCCTTCCTGATTGACTCAAAGGTTTCCTTTTCAGGTGAATCGATTGAGAAAATTATCTCATTAACAGGAAGCCTTACACATAACTCTGCAAGCTTTCCATCCAAAAGAAGACCATTAGTGCTGAATTTAAGATAGGAGGAGACTGGCCTAGCTATCTCAAGCATTGAATGGAATTTGGGGTGCACTAAAGACTCTGCACCGCATGAGAGCGTAGTGAAAATGGCCTTTGGGAAAACATCCCTTGCAATTTTCCTAAAGAGTTCTAAAGACATAAAAACAGGTTTCTCCATTCTCTTCTCAGGCAGAGAGAAGTAGCACATCTCGCACTGCAGGTTGCACTGGTTTGTTACATCCATCCTAATATCCAAAAACCTGCTCGAAGATTTCTTTGTAAGGAATTTCGCGACTTGCATAAATGGGCCAATCCTTTTAGCCCTGATAGCTGTGGAAAACCATAGCTCGCCCATTCGCCTACCAAACGACAATCAAACCACCTCAGCCCTCCACCCTATGGAGGCATTCAGCACATTCTTTTGGCGGGTTGCTTGAGGCAACCTCCTTCCTTAGCTCCATATATTCCTCCCCAAACCAGACATCATCAAAGCCCTTGTTGTTTACATTGCCCATAACACGTTCCATGCCACAGCAGGGAATCACGTTCCCGTTCCACCTTATATATGCCATTTCCCATGGGTCATGGCACTTTCTCCCAAAAACCTTTCCACTGTGCAAGTTCAGGAGCCTAAACCTAATGAAATTGGATGCCTTCCTTGCAAAAGCCAACTTTTCCCTTTTCAGCAAAAGCATTGCCCTGTGGAAGGATTTGGCCTCATCCTCAAAAGGCAAAACCAAATCAATCCCTTTTGCATGCGCAATCTCCACTGCCTCCTTAAAATAAGGCTCAAACTCAGGCTCTTTGTATCTCCCGACTAGTGACTGGTCCTTTGTTAGATTGTATTCCTCGAGATTCGTGACCTTTACCTTTTTTGCCCCTAGAGAGGAAGCCAGCTCAACCACTTTTGGCAGCTCAGCAATATTCATCTCCATTGCCACAAACAACAGGCTGACCAATGGCTTCTTGCTCTTAAGCAGGCGCTTATGTTTCACGACCAATCCAATCGATTCCATCACCCTATCAAAATTGGCCCCTTTTCTTATTTTGTTGAACAGTTTAGGGGAAGCAGCATCAACAGAAAAGAAAACCTCCTCCAGCTGCATCTCCACAAGGGCCTTTGCAATCCTGTCATCAACCAGCATCCCGTTTGTTGTAAAGCCTACTGAGGGAGCAGCCTTAGTTGCCTGCCTCAGCATCCAGAGAAAATCCTTGTTCAATAAAGATTCGCCATTGCCATTGAGGACAACGGCATCGCCGAACTGGGATGAAAGCTTTCCCATTGCAGGAAGCAGTTCTTTGAAAGCCTTCCTGCTCATGTCCCCCTGCTTCCTCAAATCAACATGCCTCGCACACTGGATGCATTTTATATTGCAGCGCGTTGTTGGCTCAATAATAATCCTCCTTGGGCAGGCATTGAATCCGCTTTGGAAAAGATTCCAGAAGCGCTTCTTTTTGAGCTTGTAATTCAGTAGATAGTTGTTATCGGCCAGGCCCTCAATCATTTTGTAGTCGCGCCAGCCAAGCAATATCCTTGGATATTTTTTCAGCAGGCTCCACCAATGCTTCCTCAGGAGCAGCATTACATTGCTCTTCCTTGTAATGGAAGTGTTTTCAATGCTTGCATGCTCATAGTGCACAGCTTCAGCGCCGGCGGAGAGCCAAATGTCATATCCAAGCTCCCTTGCCCTTAGAAAAAGGTCCACATCCTCAAGGCCGTAATAAAAGCGCTCATCAAAGCCCCCTGTTTTGTCAAAAATTTCCTTCTTAATGAGGGCGCAGGCAGCAGTTACAACCGGCTGCCTGGAATCCTCTTTCAGCACAGGCTCAAGAAGCCTGGGCTCATACCCATGGAAAGCGTGCATTGGCAGTAGGTTTGGCCTGAATACAACTCCAATGTGCTGAATCCTTCCATCAGGAAAAAAGAGCTTCGCCCCAACAATCCCTGCATTCCTCTCCTGCATTGTCTTCATCATTGCAGAGAGCCATCCCTTCCTTGGAAAAACATCATCATTTATCAGACACACCAAATCAGCCTTTGCCTTTGCCGCCCCTTGGTTATTGCACCTCCCATATGATTCATTCCCCTCATTGAACAATACAGTGAAGCCCTTTTTGCTCAAATCCAAGCAGGTTTTTTTGACTTGGGGGGTAGGGGCATTTGCAACAATAATGAACTCATAGCTTATAGCAGTGTTTTTTTTAACCGTTGCAATCATTTTCTTGAGCAAATCGTTTCTGTTATGAGCTATTGTTACTATGCTTACCTCTGGCTTTGCCATTTTTTCCCCTACAAAAAATTATGGTGTTCCTTACCGCGCTTCAGCCCCTCCAACCGCAAATTTATCTGGTTGCCGCGACAGGCTTGCGGGCACTTTCCCAAATCAATTCTCTTCGCGCACCTTTCCCTTTCCTTAATCATTTCCCGCAAGGGCTTCTGTAAAATGTTCCCATAGCAGAATTGCTTTTCTCCAACCATATGGCAGCAGATGTATACATCTCCCTTAACATCAATTGCTCCAATGAAAGGATAACACCAGCAGCAGCTGTAACCCCTGTCATTTAGATCTGAGAAGGGGTCAATCATCGCCCATTTCCCGCTGATTATTACGGTGAAACCATTTCCCTGGAAGTGCTTGCATTGCTCAAGCCCTTTTTGAATTTCCCTGAAAAGCCCTTTTTCATAAACACCGTATTCCAATGGCCTCAACTGAATATAGTCCAATCCAAGCCCCTTTGCAAGCTCTGTGCACTTAACAATATCATTCACATTATTCTCGTCAACTACGCATTGCGCGCCAATGGTAATGCTGCTGCCGCTCAACTCCTTGGCTTTTACTATCATTTTAATGTTTTCAATGACTTTGTTGAAAGTATCTGCTCCCCTTATTTTTTTGTAGGTTTCCCTATTGCCTGCATCAAGCGAGAACCTGACCCAGGTGCAGTGAGCAGCAAGCAGCCTTGCAGTTTTCTCATCCATGTTTACCCCATTTGTGATGAAGCCAACATCCAATCCAAGTTTATCTGCAAGAGCCACAGCTTCAGCTGAATTGGGATTCAGAAGAGGTTCACCCCCGCCGGAAAAGATTATGCCCCTTACATCAGACTCAGCAAGCCTTTCAACTACTTTGAACAGGTTTTCTTTGCTCATCTGCCTACCATCTTTCTGCTGTCGAGCCATGCAATAATAGCAGCTGTTGTCACACCTGTTGCTTGCGTGCACTTCAACAGTTATGGGCAGAATGTCCTTGCCATTCTGCCACTCAGCAAGTCTATCCAAATGACAGAATATCTTGTCGGAAGTGATGAATTTCTCAGGCAATATAACCCCCATAAATAATATCAGCGCAACCTATAATAATTAATTCACTTCTTTTTAATGCACCTCATTGCTAAAGGCCAGAAAATTATGAAATAGATTACAAACATTATCATTCCAGCATTTGTATGGAAGGCATTCAGCGCAAATTCCCTGCTATAGAATGCCCCGATGAGTATTATCAATGCAACTCTCAGAATATTTACCAAAAATATTCCAAGCAAACCAGGAACATACAACAGCGCGGCTTTTTTTAAATTAATTCTGTGCCAGTTGAAGGCAATAAGCGCAGTGTACGCAATCAGGAAATAGCCCATGCTTTCCACACCACTGCAAGTTTCCGCAATCGCGGCCACAAAGCCGCTGACGCCAAGTCTTGGAAGTGCAGGATTTTGCAGATTAAGTGTGGGGTTGAGGAAAAGGAGCTTATAAATGTAGTAAATGCTCTTTGCAACAATGAAGGAGAAGAACTGCCAGTAGCTCCTTAGGAAAATGCTGAACCAGTAAATTGCAAAGGCAAAGAGCGTACTAAAAACCATTTCCTTTTTTGCGCTTGCAAGCAACTGCTTCAGGAACCCTAAACCAAAAAAGGCGAGGAATAGGAACAATATGCCGAGCAGCCTGAAAACAAACCCGAGCTTGAACAGCTGCGAGAATATTGAATCATTGGGCTTGTTCAGCAACCATATGTATTCGTGGTATTCGCCTAGACCCTTGTGCATTCCCCCACTGAAAATAAAGCTGTTATTATTGAAGTAGGCTGCCTGCGCAAACAGCCCTATTTTTTCTCCACCTGCTTTCTCAAGCTTTATTGAAAGCTTGTTTACTCCCTGCTTGAATGCATTCCCAGGAACGGAAATAGCAATCCATTCAATTTTTCCTCTCTTTATTCCCTTATACTCTCCTGTTATATTAAACTCGTTCTCGTTTATTAGCATTTTAACCTTTGAATCAAATTTCCTATTATCTACGTCCCTCCAAATTACCAGAAATTTCACTTCAATTGCCTCAGCAGGCACTTCATCCAGGCTGATTTCTTTCAGGAAGAACTCGCCCTCCTTCTCAATAAAGTGCGGACTTATAGGGAGAGAATCGCTGAGGGCATATGGGGCAATGTAGCGACCAGCATCCAAATCAAGGTAAGTGCCGCCCTCATCTACAACAGAAACGCCTTCAGCTAGAGTCCTATCAATATCAAGCTGCGTGCTGAACGCAAGGGCAAAGAAAAGCAGGTAGAGCAGGGCAAAGTAGAGGCTCCTTCTCCCGAAGCTTTTCACTTCAAAGCCCTTGGGCCTCACTAGAAAAATCAAGAGCAGCGTGGAGAGCGCGGTGAAAAGGTAAAGCTTCTGCAGCAGGAACACTGTCCTCACTCTTGCCTGAAAATCAATGCCGGCAACAAAAAGGGAGAGAATGAAAGGGAGCACTAGCAAAAGGATTAGCAGAAATAGTATTGCCCTCGCAACAACAGAATCAAACAATCCCATCCTTAGAGAAAACCTCGGCAGGCCAACCAATCAAAAGCACCAATATAGAGAACGGGAGAAAATTATATAAATTAGTCCAAAGCCGCCTCAACTGCTCCCTTGGAAGCAAAAAATCTTATAAATATTGCACAGTTCAATCTATGAGATGTTAGGGAAAATTCTTGCCGGAATTGAGCTCACAAGACCCTTTACCCTTATAGCGCCGCTTGTAGGATTTATTGCAGCTGCACTGATTGCAGCAGCTGTTATGGATGTTAGCATTGCCGCTGGGACAATAGCGCTGGGGGTGATAGCTGTCGTAATGCTGAATGCCGCATCCAATGCAACAAACCAGATTTTTGATGTGGAGATTGACAGAATGAATAAGCCGGAAAGACCATTGCCGAGTACAAGGCTGGAAAGAGGAGAAGCAGCGTTTATTGCAATGCTTCTCTATGCTATTTCAATAGTTGCTGCCGTCTTTGTAAATGCGCAGTTTTTTGTGATTGTTATAATAACAGCAATTGCTTCTTTTTTCTACTCGGCCCCGCCGCTTAGGCTAAAGCGCTTTACATTTGTGAGCAATGCAACCATCGCGCTGTTTAGGGGTTTGCTGCTGATTGTGGCAGGCTGGGCAGCTGTTGCAAGCGTTTATGCAATTGTCCCATGGGTCATAGGAAGCGTACTTGCCCTCTTCCTTTTCGGAGCGGCATCCACCAAGGATTTTGTTGATGTAAAGGGTGACAGGGAATATGGAATAAATTCGCTCCCTGTGAGGTTTGGGGCTGCAAAAGCGGTGAAAATAATGGCCCCCTTCTTTGTTCTGCCATTCCTCCTGATCCCGCTGCTCATATGGCTTGGGTTTATTGCTGCCGCAGCGCTTCCACTTACACTGCTGTCAATCTGGGGAATTTATATAATCTGGCTGATGCAGAAGCAGCCCCAGCAGCTTACGCTTGAAAAAAACCACATAAGCTGGTTCCATATGTATGCCTTGCTTGTTGTTTCGCAGCTGGGCTTTGCGGCTGCTTATGTTATTTAGAGATATAGCTTTTTATTTTTCCGTCCAGCCGTCCACTTCACTCCAGTTGAATGTTTTGCTTGTTCTGGGAGTTGAGCCAATGAACTGGTCGTGCACCCAGTCAAATTGGTAATCGCCTTCTATGCATTCGCCAATATCAACTTCGCTATAATAAGACGGGTTGCAGAAAATACTCCAATCGCCAAGCCCGTCGAATTCCATTCTCTCTCCAAGAGGCGTTGTAATTGTAAGGGTTCCACCAATCTCATCAGACACCCAAAACTCTTGATTGCTCCCATCCACAAAAATGCCCTTCAAGAAGCTCCCTACGAAGCTTGAATAGTCCTCTTCTATAACCAATTCAATAGGCTCTTTGTAGAACTCTATCGTTCCTTCATGTTGGTAGGTGCTGTTCATCCAATCCTGCCTATACCATCTATTGGCCTCCTGCCATTCGTCGGCATATGC
>JAFCCK010000045.1 GCA_017610245.1 Candidatus Iainarchaeum sp. | reverse complement strand
AGAAGAGGATTGGGAAACGAACTGTGGATGAATGCCGGCATTGTTAGGAATAAGGCTGGTTTAAGTCATGGCTTAAAGGAGTTAAAAAAATTAAGAAAAGAAATGCCGATTGCAGATTCGATTGAATCATTTTCATTACAAAACATGCTTAAATTGAGCGAACTGCTATTTCAGCTGGCTTTGCAGAGGGCAGAGTCAAGGGGCGCCCACTACAGAAGCGATTTCCCAGGGGAAAAGGAAGAGTGGAAAAGGCATTCGGTGATTTAGCTTTGCCAATTCTTTTATAATTTTATTTCATGCTAATTTTTTATCCTATCAAAGATGGGGTTCTAATGGACCTGGTCCAAAAAATAGAGCAATTGAAGAAGGAGAAGAACGCTGTACTGCTTGTCCACAATTATCAAGTCCCGGAAGTTCAGGATGTGGCAGATTTTCTTGGGGATTCCTTGGGGCTCGCTAGAAAGGCTAGTGAAACAGATGCTGACATCATTGTGTTTGCTGGCGTGGATTTCATGGCTGAAACAGCAAAGATACTGAATCCTGATAAAAAGGTTTTCATTACGGCAAAGGAAGCAAACTGCCCAATGTCTGCCATGCTTCTAAAGGAGGAGTTGCTTAAGGCAAAGAAGGAGCATCCAGATGCTGAAGTAGTGTTATACGTGAACAGCAGCGCGGAGTGCAAGGCTCTTTGCGATAGCTGCTGCACTTCAGCAAATGCTGAAAAGGTTGTCAATGCAATGGATGCTGATACAATTCTGTTTGGGCCCGACAAAAACCTTGCCTACTATGTGCAGAAGAGGAGCGAGAAGAAAATTGTTGCAGTGCCAAAGGATGGGCACTGCTATGTCCACGCCATAATTGAAATGCCCGCCCTGGAGTTAGCAATTGAAAAGCATCCAAATGCAATAGTGGTTGTTCATCCCGAGTGCCCCCCAGATGTGCAGGAAAGGGCTGATAATATTGCCTCAACCTCTGGCATGGTGAGGCTTGCAAGGGAATTGCCCAATAAGGAATTTATCATTGGGACAGAAACAGGGTTGCTTTACAGGCTGCAGAAGGAAAACCCTGGGAAGAAGTTTTTCCCGGCATATGAACATGCTGTCTGCAGGGCAATGAAGCAGACAGCTTCACTCAACGATGTTTATCTCACACTCAAAGAGGGGCGCAATGGAGTGAGTGTTCCAGAGGAAATTAGGAAAAAGGCAGAAAAGGCAATCAACAGGATGCTGGAGCTAAGCTGATTCCTGCTCAAGCTTCCTGTAAAAGCAGAAGTATGTCTGGTTGAAGTCTGTTTTTCCTGCTAAAATATAGTAGGGCTCCATTTCAATCCTTTTTGGCTGCACGAGCTCGAAACCGCTTTGCGCTGGGCAAACATCCGAGAGGGAAATCAGCGGCTTGTTTAGTTCCGATATTACATACAAATCAGCAATCGAAACGTTTGCTACGCTCTGTCCCAATGCTATAATTGAAATCCACGCAAGGGCCGCTATCAAAACAATGCCAATCGCGAAATCTGTTGCATCCATGCAGAATAAGAATATATTTTCATTTTATTAAAGCTTTTGCTTTTAGCTAAACATCAGCAGCTCTGGGGCAAACAGCATTATCAATCCCAGAGAGAGCATCAGGGCGCCGGAAATAAGCTTCAATATCCTTCCCTGCTTTTCCGTCAGCTTTTTTCCGCCCATTGTGAAAGCGAATATGCCCACGATTATTGCCAAGGGCGCAACATAAATAATATTGTATAGTGCAAGGTATAGATAGTGAGTTATTGGCGGAATGTTTTGGAGAGTAAGGATTCTTGTGTAGATTGCCGGCAAGCCCAAAGTGCACGCGAGCTCAATTAGGTTGACAAAGACTGCGAGCAGAATTGTTCCCAAAATCAACCCAAGAGTTATGTCTGCCTGTGTTATGCTCCGCATCTTTTCAAACAGCTTTGGCTTTGCGCTGTCAGGAATTGTAAGGGAAAGCCCTCTTTTGAACGCAAAGAAGTCCTTTACATTAATTGCCCCAAACAAGAGCGCGATTGCGGCTATGATTACCCTCATTATGTCAGTGTAGCCAATGAAAAGGAAGAGGTTCAGCCATGCGGTCATGAAGAGAAAGTAGATAATTCCAGAGGTTATTACAAAAATCCCGCCAATAAGTAGAATTCTCTTCCTGCTTTTGCTGTAAATAAGCATAGAAAGCAGGAACATTAGCACCCATATTGCACAAGGGTTGAATCCGTCCAGGCCAGCCAGGATTACTGTGAACAAGGGCATAGAAATATCCTCAGTGTAGACCTTTCCCAGAATTGGAATAATCACATATTTGTCTTCTTCGCATATTTCCGAGTGTTTCATTTCAATTTTTCTATCTATCTCCTGCCCGATTTCTTCGTTGAATCCAATCATGTGCCAATTACAGCAGGGGATAAAAGTTGCTGGCACCCACTGCGTGCTCGCGCCATATTCGCCTGCCAGTTGAGCAAATAGTCCTTGGTTTTCTGAAGCAAGCAGATAATGAACATTTACTTTGCCACCATACTTTTCCTCCAAAATCTGTAGAAATCTGGTTTCTTCCCTGCAGTGTGGGCAAGTGCTGCTGTAGAAAAAATAGACCTCAACAACGTCTGTTTGCTCGCATTCGCTTTCCTGCGCAAGGGCTAAATTTGAGAATAATAGAACAGTTAAAAGTGCAATAGGCAGAATATTTTTCATACAAACCAAAATCCATAACATCCAAAAATTATTTTAAAGTTTTGCTCATATGCCCATATTTAATGACTTTGCAATAGCATTTAGAATATGAAAACCAAATCTATTTATTTGCTTCTATTAGTTTCGCTTTTTTGCTTGCCTTCCAGCGTATTTTCTGCTTTTTCTTGTGGCGGCAGGCTAAAAATGACTGAAGCGTGCGGAAATGTGCCGTTCGAGCATTGCAGCGAATACTTTGCTGTTCACGGTGATGTGAAAGGGGCAGTTTGCGGAACGAATGATGTTGAGTGCACGTCAATTGATGAATGTGAGTGCATGAATGAAGGCAAATTAACAGTTTGTATTGCTCCGCAAGCTGAAGGCGATGGGTTTCCGCAGCCTGGAGGTCCTACTGCGCTGGCAATGGTTGTTGTTGCGATTTTGTTGGCAATTCTTTTAACAAGAAAGCGGCTTAAAGCCTGATTCTTTCAGCGATTTCCTCGAAAAGCCCTTCATATTCTTTTGCGAAAACAACCAGCGGAGTCAAATTAATTAGCGCATCTACGAATTTTTTGTCGTAAGCAATTTTCGCAAGCACCTCTATTCCGTTTTCTTTTGCAAATTTCTCAATCTCTTTTGTAAAGTCTGGATTTAAATCGAATTTGTTAATTATTATGCCGTAGGGAATTCCAAAGTGCTCTACAACACCCAAAGCCCTTTTCAAATCAGATAGCCCGCTAGGGGTAGGTTCTGTTACCGCAATAACATAGCTGCTTCCTACAACGGAGGCAATTACTGGGCAGCCGATTCCGGATGCTGCGTCAATCAGCATTAATTCAGCATCCCCTCCAACTTGCCTAGCGAGGTTTCTTACTTCCGCCACCACTTTTCCACTGCCGCTCTCTCCCATTTCAAGCTGCCCAGAAACAACATCAAAACCAAACCTTGTTTTTCCGTAGCCAATCTTTGCATTATCCACAGTATGCAGTTTAATCGCTTTTTCTGGGCAGACCATTGCACAAACACTGCAGCCCTCGCAGGAAAACCTATCAAAAACAGGCTGGTTTTTATCAGAGTCCCATGAGATTGCATCAAAGTAGCAGCTGTTTAGGCACTTTTTGCAGCCCGTGCATTTTTCCGGGAGCAGAACTGCCTTCTCGTTTGTTGATATTGGTTTCCATTCTTTAAAGTCTTTCTCCCTAACCCCAAGAACCAATGCAAGGTTTGCTGCATCAACATCGCAGTCCGCCGAGACAATTTTGTGTTTTTTTGAGAGTGCGATTGCAAGCGAGGCAGCGATACTACTTTTTCCTACGCCTCCCTTTCCGGAAAGCACTGTTATTTCCTTCATTTTTCCACCATCGCAGCGATTTTTTCAATGCTTTTGTCCCTTACTGGAATTCCTTTGCAGTATGCTTCCATTATTTCTTTTTTGTAGGGAACCTTTGCGGCAATTTTTTTGCCGCTCTTTTTAGCAATTTTCTCGATAATCTCTGATTTTCCCTCCTCAAACCTGTTCAAAATAATCTCAAATTTTATTCCAAGCTCCTTAAGCAGTTCTATTATTAGTTCAAGGTCGTGTTCTCCCAAAGGAGTAGGTTCAGTAACAGCGAAAGCCACATCGCAGTCCCTCAATGCGCTGATTACATCACAGTGTGTGCCGGCAGCGGTATCAATAACCACAAAATCGTAGCCCCCGCTAACTTTTTCAAGTTCTTCCCCTACTTTTGCGACAACCATCTCTGACAAAGGCTCTTTTATCTCCAATTCCCCTGAAAGAAAATCAATGCCATAGCCTTTTCCCTTGAAAACTTTTCCAATCTTTTTTTTGCTCCAAGAAATTGCTTTTACCGGGCACTTCAGAACACAGGCCCCACAGCCGTTGCACTGCCCTTCAATGAAAATCGGATGTTTTCCCTTTATTGAAACAATGGCGTGGGTTTTGCAGACCTCTCCGCACTTGCCGCACTTTGTGCATTTCTTGAAATTCCATTTTGGAATTCTCTGCTTTACCGCTCCAACTTTTTTCCTTTCAATCCCTAGAAGCAAATGGTCATTTGGGCAGTCAACGTCAGCATCAACCAACAAAACTTTGTGCTTTTTGCCCAGTTCCACTGCCAAGGCTGTAGCAACAGTGCTTTTTCCCGTGCCGCCCTTGCCGCCAGTTATTGCAATTGTTTTCATTTCTTTTCACCGCTCATTACAAAAAGGCTTGCTGTCTTTTTGTCACTGGAACTAAACACCTCTTCTCCCTTGATTCCAAGAAAATATCTTTCTTCAATAGAAAAGTATTTTGCCACAACTTTTTTGATTTCATTCAGATTTTTGTGCCTGACTTTTTTAAAGTAAGAATCCCCTTTCTGCATGTGTTCTTTGAAATAATCGGATTCTGGGTTGAGCATTAAAATTAAAACCCTCCCCTTTGGTTTAAGTATTCTGGCACTTTCCAAAACCGCTTTTTTATAATCATCTACAAATTCTAAAGAGGTAACAAACAAAACGGCATCAAATTCTCTGTCGGCAAAATCCATTTTTTCAGCAGAACCTAACACCGTCAGCAATTCTTTTGGTGCCTGCTGCAGCATTTCTTTGGAGGAATCCAACCCAGTTACCTTTGCACCACTTATCTGCATCAGACCCGTTTCCAGGAAGCCAGGCCCGCAGCCGATGCTCAGAATTCTTTTGCTTCTCCCCAATTCTACAAGCACCAACTCTAACTCTTTTTCCAGAATTTTTCTTCCAAAACCTGTTTTGTAAAAATCAGCATATTTTTTCATTAAAGCCTCTCCTTGACAGAATTCACTTTCTTCTGCATACCGCTTTTTTTATCCCGACGTTCATCAATCCTTATGCTTGTTACAACCCTTTTTGCCCCTGCTTTAAACACAGCATTATGCGCTCTCTCAACAGCTTTGAAGGCAGCTCTCGCATCCTTTGCTTCAAAAATTGTGCCCATTGCAATAAGCTCTGGTTTCAATCCTGCTTTCCTGAGCTCTTCAACTGCTTTTGCAACATATTTGCTTACACTTGGGCTTTTTGTCCCCAATGGAATTACTGTTAATTCAACAACAATCATGCCAAGCGCCGGTATAATTTCCAATTAAAATAGAGAGCAGAACAGTTTAAAATAATTTTGTGCATATGTGCATTATTCTTGCTTTTGTTTCAATGCTACATTTTCAATATTTCTTTTTCCACACTCTTTTGCCATTGCCTGATTATGTTCAACAGCTTTTCCTTGATTTCTGTTTTGCCGCCCACTTTGTACAAAAAGAAATAGCCCCCGTTTTTGATATTTGTTTGGCGCCTTTCAGCAAGCTTTTTCTTGAGCAATCCCTTCAGTGCCTTTTGCACTGTTGTTCTCTCCAACCGCGTTTCCCTTGCAATTGCCTGCACGCTAAACTCTCTCTCTTTTCCAAACAAGAAAACAAACAGCCTATACTCTGTTTTATTCAAGTTAAATGAGCACCTGACAACATCCTCCAAGCTTATTTTTTTGCAGGCAAAGGTTATCATTTTAGCCACCTAAAATCTTGCTAAAAAACGATTTTTTTAATCCAAGCGCTTTCTCAACCTCGTTGATTAGCTTTGATTTGTCCGGGATCCCAACAAACCTTTTTGTCTCCACGCCCTCTTTTGTTAAGATTATTGTTGGCAAAGCCTTGACATTCAATTCTGCAGCCATTTGCTTTCCATCCCTTGTCCTAACCTTGATTTTTTCCAAAGAAAGCCCCCGGCTTCCATATTCCCTAACAGCCTCTCTTGCAACTTTCTCTGCATCTGGACAGTGCGGGCAGGTCGATGAAACAAAAACCAATAATTTAAACATTGTCACCCATCCCTTAAAGGTTGCCTCTTGCCCTCTCGGCTTCCAAAATTCTTTCAATTGCAATAATGTACGAGGCAGTCCTCAAATCAGTGCCTTTGTCCTGAGACAATGCATATACTCTCTGGAACGAGCCGGCCATAATCTTCTCCAGCTTTTTTTCCAACCGTGTGTCATCAAAAAAATTTCCTATCCTGTTTTGCACCCACTCCATATAGCTTACGGTTACCCCTCCAGCATTCGCAAGGATATCCGGGACAACCGTCTTACCTTCCTTGAAAAGCATTTCATCTGCCTTTGGGGTAATAGGACCATTGGCAAGCTCGAGGAGATACCTTGCTTTTATTTTGCCAGCATTTTTTTCCGTAACCGCATTTTCCATCGCCGCTAACACCAAAACATCGACATCACCATCAAGCAGTTCATCATTGCTTACTTTTTCTGCTCCATTAAACTCGCTTACTGCCCCCTTTTCCCTTTTAATTTCCATTACTTTGGGAATGTCAAGCCCTTCTCGGTTTATTATTCCTCCCTTACTGTCGCTTACTGCAATAACCTTAAACCCATTCTCATAGCATATCTTTGCAATAAAGCTGCCTGCATTGCCAAAGCCCTGTACCACAACACTTGTTTTTTGCGGTTCAATGCCCTCTTTTTTCATTAGCTCCCTTAAAACAATGAAACCGCCCCTTGCCGTCGCTATTTCTCTTAGGAGTATCCCGCCCAATGCAATCGGCTTGCCAGTAATCATTCCGGGTTCTTTTCTCCCGGAAACTTTTTCAAACTCGTCCAGCATCCAACCCATTATTCGCGGGTTTGTATAAACGTCCGGTGCTGGAATATCCTTGTCCTGGCCCAAATCCTTGTAAAAAGCCCTAATGTATGCCCTGCTTGTTTCCTCCAATTCTTTTTCACTGAACTCCTTTGGATTAAAGCGAATGCCGCCCTTTGCCCCCCCATAAGGCAACCCAGCCAAACTATTTTTAATGCTCATCCAAAACGCCAAAGCCTTTACCCCATCTTCTGAAACATTTGGGTGAAAGCGAATGCCGCCTTTTCCAGGGCCAAGGGCATCGTTGTGCAGC
>JAFCCK010000044.1 GCA_017610245.1 Candidatus Iainarchaeum sp. | reverse complement strand
CTCGCCAAGCCACGCCTTGCCTCGCCGTGCCTGACCAAGCCAAGCCCAACCAAGCCAGGTCTCGCCATGCCTCGCCGAACCAAGCCGCACCATGCCTTGCCATGCCATGCCTTGCCTAGCCAGACCTCGCCTCGCCTTGCCGAGCCTTTGTCTGCCGTTGGCTTCCGTCAAAAAAACCAAACGGCATCAAGACTTAACTTCCTTAAACTCCTCAACCACAAACCGACCATAACGAGGACGCCAATCACCAATACCAACAACCCGACCAGCATCATCCAAAGCCATCTTAACAACATCCACAGGAATCGTGTCATCCAAAACCTCCAACTCAAAAACAAGCGACCAATCCTCCAACATAGGCCTATACCTCACAACCCTGCCTCGAGTTGAAGGAATGACAACAGTTGTCTGATGCACTTTCCACTTCTGGATCTCATGCACAATCATGTCAGGGCGCACGAAAACATTTCCCTTAAACGATTGCTTGAAAGTCTTTTTTCCACTGCCCTTCATTTTAATGCCGGTCGCTGCCTTGATCAACGCATTCTCTAAATGAATTGCTGGCTGGCAGATTTTTCCATCAACTTTGTATAACTTGCTTTCACAAGCTTGTGGGCTGTCTTTGCCCTCTGTTTTCTTTTGTGTTAATTGCATTGTTTCTTCAGGAACCTTATTTTGCAGCAAGGGAGCGATTCCCTTGATTTTTACTTTAAATTTTTTCATTTTTTTCTAACACCTCCAAAACCATTGCTGTCTTTCTGCACAGAAAGCAGCCTCTTTGTTTTCCGCCTGCTTTCATGCTTCACATACCTTATAGCGAGCTTGGGACCACCCCATTCTGCTTGTGAAATGTCAAATATGACGTCAACGCCTTTGCTTTTTTTCTTTTTAGGCATTTTTATTCAACCATTCTTTAATTTTTTTCGCCATTTCTAAAACTTCTTTTAAAGACTCGTCTCTAAATGACGACTTTCCAATTGACACCATTTTTTCAACCTCTACTGCGATCCTTAAAGCGATTTCTGCTTTTTTCAATCCAGCTTGCATTTCTTCTCCCTCTTCAGCAATACGCTGAAAGCCATTGCCCTTGTTTTTCCTTCTTTTCCTTTTTGGAGTGTATATTCGCACAGACGTAAGACAGTTCGGGCATTTGCACCAGAATCTTTTCTGCCCTGTGTAATCCCATTCATACCCACATCTTTTACAAGCCAACCGCTTCAATCAAAATCGCCTCTCAAAAGCATAGCCCTCAGCTGCATAAGGGCATTGAACCTGCCACGCCTATAAGCCCTATCATAAAAAGTGACTCCCTTCCTTTTCGCTTCGCTCCTTGCAGCCTTAATTTCGGCATCAAGCCAGCTCAACAGCTTCTGCTTCAAGTTTTCTCACCTTCATGTCACCATTTTGCCTGCATAATGCAGTTTAACAGCCTTCTTAAGCGAAAGCTTGTCACTCGCTTTCTCAGTGTACTCAACATAGCCCAAAAGCTGGCTTAAAACATACTTTGTCTCCAAAAGATTCAAGCCCTCTTCCTCAAAAAGACCGCTCACCTTAGACATGATTTTAACAAGCCTCTTGTCATCAATCAACCTTCCCTTCAAATTATCTCCCATACAGCTTTGCCCTCCTTAAAAACCTTTCTAGCTCTCAAGCTCTTAAGCGAATAATAAATAGCTCTCTTGCTTAAACCAGTTTTATTAATCAAGTCATCCATAGTGTTGTATCCAGCCTCCAAGGCATCAAAAACCTTGTCATCACTGCTCTTCCAGACATCATCATGCCTCTTCTTAATCTCCCTCGCTGCATCAATAATCTCATCATTGCTGCTTTTAATGCCCCACCACTTCTTGCACAAAATAGTGCTTAAAAGCTGTGCACTGTCCCTCAAAGTCAAAGGATAGTTGTAGACAGCGTCAGGCAAACGAACCATGCAGTCAACAGGCTTATTGGACAAAACCTCTTTACGCAGAGTGTCAACAACATCCTCACTGATAACAAAGGGATCACTGTTATTGATATGGCGTGTTAAACTGCTATCCAGTTTCCCTTGGGGCATTAAGATCACGAAACGGCTTTCAAAAGCATTATCAACCAAAAACTTTTTGTTATAAGTTCCAGCAATCAAAACCCAGTTAGTCTTATAAGTGAAAGTGTTGCTGTCAATAAACTTGATTCCATGCTTCTCCATAATCTCATCAATGTCACACTGCCTCAGAGTAGCAATCTTAGCAAGGCTGACTGTTACAACGCCCTCCTCCAAAACATTCAAAAGCTTTTGAACTATCTCAGTGTTGCTTCCGCCGACAATTTGACCGAACTCAGTGCAAATGCTAAAAGGCCTTTTCAGGGTGTAGGGTGTAATGAATTGACCGTGTTCAACAGTTCCACGCAAAGCAGCTAAGGTAACGTCACTCATGATAGTGCACAACTCGTCTCCAAGAATAGCTGAAGCCTTTTTAAGCAAAGTGCTTTTGCCCCAGCCGTGTTCAAAGAAAAGCAGCAAATGCCTTCTGATCCTGAACTCTGGTTCACTGAAAGCCTGAATGTTCCAAGAAGCAACTGTCAAAAGGAATTCCTCTGCAAAAGCCTTTCCAAGCCAACTGTATTTCTTTTCAAAGGCATCAACTATGGCGTTATAGCACTCGCTCCTGTGCATTTAAAACTGCCCCAACTGGACTGCAATAGTATGCAATCTTTATGCAATACTATTGCGTAAAGTTCTTTTAAAGCTATTTCTTCAATTCATCATAGCAATACAGAATAGGGCGCAAGCCAACGCATTTCACATGAGGGCTCTTTTTAGCAAGCTCCTTCAAAGTAGGCCACAGGGTTGTAGGCGGAATGCCTAAATCCCTTGCAATGTCCTGCCTTGTAGCGCTGCCGGCTTCTTTCAAGTATTTCTCCACTTTATCCATTCTTGCATATACTGAACGGTAAATTCTTTGCTTACTTGGCTTCACAGCTTTTAGCCTGTAAGCAAAAGACTTACCGACTTTAACTGCATTCACTTGGTTGCTTGCCCTTAGAGCCTGCAAGTGCTTTCCGAGAGAGGACTTCGGTATTCTAAGCATTGCCTGCAGTTCTTGCCTTGTGCAACCCGGATTCTGTTGAATAGCCTTAATTATTCTCTTCACTCTGTCTCCCTTGCTGTAGGGTAAAGTGTAACGGGGCACTGCATGCAATTCCTCTCTCAAGCCATTCAGCAAAAGCTGTTTGACTTCCACAGGCGCTTGCCTGACCCTATTTATTAATTCAAGGGTTTCCTGCAAATTCATGTTCCAGAACCTCCTTCTTTTCCTTATTTTTTTTTTAAGCACTAATCCAATAAGCCAATCCTGCACCTAATGCAGTAATACAACCCTTCCCCAAGCTTCTGCATTTTCCTCTTGCATTTACAGCATCTCTTCCAGCCTTTTGGCATCTTGGATCACAGCTCTTCAGCCACTTTAACGGATTCAAGTGAAAAACCTGCTTCCAGTTGAGTTAAAACGAATTGAATGCTTTTCATGAGATTCGGTAAGCATGCAATCGGCACTCTGAATGACCTTGCTTCAAAGCTGTTGTATAAAACCAAGTAAAGCTGGCTTCCTTCTCTCTCAGGCTTAATTAAAATGTTATTGCTTACTTTTTGCTTTAAGACAGCCATTTTGTCATCAAAGGCTTTCAGTTGGTCATCTATTTGCCGTTGCCTTTCGCACAGTTCCTTTAAGCGCTTGACTTCTTTCAAAACAGCGTCACTCCATTTTAATTACTTCACCGAAATTTATTTCTGAGTCAATTCCCCCTTTAGATATAAGCCATAAAGTCTTAATATTGCTTTCCTTTGGGCACGTAGTAAAGCCATCTGTGAAGCAAATCAACAGATTTGGCTTCTTTCTGCCTTTGAAGTAGTTGAAGACAGGGACATGGCTTGTTCCGCCCCCGCCTCTTATTTTGAGGCTCATGATTTTAGGTATGCTGCCGTTGCTGACTTCGTATACATCATTTATCCCGCAGTCACAGGTTAAAATAGTCATTTTGATGTTGTCATGGCTTTTAGCGATTCCAATTACTTCAGCCAGGAAAGAGGTTAACTCCTCCTGGCTTATTGAACCCGAAGTGTCAATAGCGCAGGCGACTTCAACAGTGTCCCTTTTGACTGCTGGAATGTAAAAGCCCGCTGAAGCGCTTTTCTTATGCGGTCTGCTGTAAGTGTAGTCATACGGAAGCAACTGCATTATGTGTTTCTGAAGCAAAGCCTTCCAATTCATTTTATGCTGTAACAGGCTGTCAATGGCTCTCTCAATGCCTTTTGGTTCACGCCCCTGGCTTTTAGCGTAAGCGTAAGCCTCTGACAGCACTCTGCCCCATTTCTTTGACTGCTGTTGCACTGCTTCAGAGTGCAGGGGCTTGTAATCGTGTTGGTCAATCGCTTTTGCAGAGTAAGCTACTGTTTTGACAGCGTTCCTCTTTAATTCATCGTACACTTCCTCCGCTGTCTTTTTGTGGATATCGGATACTGTGAAAACGCCTTTGTGTCCAATGAAGTTGTAGCGGTTTGCATCTGGCTTCAAAGCGTTGCTGGGCAAACGCATTTTGTTAGCCAGCAGAATATTGTTTACAACCAAATCCGTTGCTATGTTGAAAAGGCTTTTATCTCTTCCGCCAAGCCTAGCGAAGTGCTGTAATGCAACATGCATTACTTCGTGGCATAAAACAGCCTCGCATTCCTCGTTGTTAAGGCTTTCAATGAAGCCTTTGTTGTAGTAAACCCTGTTCTCGTTGCTAACGCATATGCTTGCAATAGAGTTTCTCTCCTCGAACCTGAAATGCATTAGAATGTAAGCGAAGAAGGGCTTGGATTGGTTTAATTGAATCTTTGCTTTAACTATGCTGTCTTCGGCATTCAGGTTAGAGGAAGTACTTTGCATACTTTTCACTCAGCTTGCTCCACTGCTGCTTATTCTCGTTAAGCAGTTGGCTGACAAAGCCCTCGTTAGACAGCTTGCATGCTCTCAACAGCAAGCAAGCCAGTTCGGGCTCAAGCCTCTCACATAATACAAGTATTTTAGGCAAAACACTGGGTTTCTCTTTATAGTGCTCTGCTAAAGCAAGGGACAAAGCATACTTTAAGTCTACTTGCTCGGGCAGTGCAGCCGTGTGAGGGTTGTTTAAGAAAGCCTGCAAGTCAATTTTTTCCCTCAGCTTCAGGAACGCAGTGAATTCTATTGCAGTGGCTTCTCCAACAGCTGCAGCTGAAAGCAACTCAATGTTTTCAAGGCTTGGCTCTCCCTTAATCAGTTCACTGCAGTAATGCCAGCTTCTTGGCGTTGGAAAAGCCCTGTCACTGCTTTTTCCGTCAAAGCGATACAAATAGCTTTTGCGGTAACTTAGGAAAGCAATTATTCTTGCGTCAATGCCGTTCCGCAAAGCCCACTTGGTCCAATCCTCTACTGAAGGAGCTGACAGCTCACAGTGGACAAACCTGTTGCTTAGTGGAGCCGGCAACTCAAACACATTCGCTTTGTCTTCCAACCTGTTCCCTGCGGCAACTATGATGTATCCTTCAGGCAGTTTGTAGTCTCCAAGCTTTCTGTCCAAAATCAGTTGGTAGGCTGATGCCTGAATGCTTGGCGGAGCTAAATTGATTTCGTCAAAAAATATTATGCCGCTTCCCTCTGAAGGCAACCAACTAGGGGGATACCACCTTGTAGCCTTGCTTTCTGCGTCAAAAACAGGCAAGCCCCTTAAATCGCTTGGGTAAAGCTGGCTTATTCTAATGTCCACTAAGGCAAACTTGCTTTCATCACTGCAACCGTCCTCTGCATAGCAGAGCCCTTTTTCTTCCGCTATCCTTTGAGCTGCTTCCCTTACAGTGTCGGATTTACCTATGCCCACACCGCCTATAATGAAAAGCGGTTTCTTTTTAGCGTAGCATACTCTTATAAGGGAAGCTAGTTGCTCATGGCTTACTTTGACACTCAATTACAACAACCTCCTTTTTTTTTGTTTAATTAAATTTTTTTAGCTAACAGGGTTGGCATACAGCATGCTTTGATTTTGTCACAGCATTCACGGAAATCTTCACGTATTGTTTGAAAGCCAGCAACTGCGTTTGAAAGAACTTCACATATTTCATCAAACAACTGTTCAACTATAAACCAGTCCCCTATGCCATACAGCCTTAAAACCAGAGAATCAAATGGCTGAAATGCCTGGTTTTTGCCTAGACTGTAGACTTGAGTAACTTCTGAATCTGTTTCGGTGTTGGAAAAAACTATTGCTGTAGAGTGGTTGAATACCATAATTTTGCTGACTCTGTGGGCAATCGGCAGCAAGCCCTCTCCAGGCAAATAAATTGTTTTCTTCTTTTTGAAAACAAAGGCTTTGCTGAACTCTAGCTTATGCTTTGAAATTACGGCAGATATTTTGTTGAACAGCTTCCGCTGTTCTCTCGGTATGCTTGGATCAGAAGCTATTTCTTTTCTGTACGGCAAAACACGTTCTTTGAAGTCTGTTGCGGTTTCAATTTTGCGGCTGTGAATCCAGAACCCCATCCAGCTTTCTATTGACAGGGCTTCCTTTATGATTCCGCCTGCTTCCAAATCCAGTGCCTTAATGCCATCCACTGCTTCTT
Organism: Candidatus Iainarchaeum sp.; assembly: GCA_017610245.1. GTDB lineage: Archaea > Iainarchaeota > Iainarchaeia > Iainarchaeales > JAFCCK01. Next base: position 974 of record JAFCCK010000044.1, on the reverse strand, counting down.
TTAGCTGTTGCTGCAGTTTGAGGAATGCCTTTATTTTGCTTCTGCTTTTCTTGATTTCGTTGACCAGCATTTTTCGTAATACACCTCTCTTGCTTCCAGCCACATTAGGAATAGCAGAGTGCTCCAAAAACTGATGTTAGGAAAGTACTCTGATTTAGCTAAATCGCTGATTTGATGCGGAAAGTACACCGCTGAAGCTAAAGCGATTCTATCAGAGGGCAGAGGGCAAACTCCAAAGCATATGCCAAACGGAGAGCCGCCTAAAACAATGTGGGTTAGTTCGTGAGCCAGCACTGCAATGAAGAAAATTCCAGCCGCCTTAACAATGCATTCAAAGAAAAGCCTTGCACTCATAGTTTATCAGCTATCACAATTGCATTAAATTTTTTAATCGCTTCCTTGTCATTGCGGGCTTCTAAAGGCTCTAAAGTATGCCCATAGCCCAAAATGCATTTCCTGCACCACAAGCCAATTTGCTCTGGCTGCATGCTCAAATGCTTTGCATTTGCATGCACTGCTATGGCTTTATACACTAGGGTTTTCTGCCCGCACTGCAAGCACTGGCCTAGCTTTACTCTGTTCAAATAATACGCTATTGGCAACGAATAGTACACACTTGACTGTGACTGTGACAAATACGGTCTGCGGCTTCTTTCAATGTAGTAACGCATTTTCTTCTACCCTCTCCAAAAAAAAAAAACTTTTTTTTCATATTTTGTTAGCTACCACCCACGCTTTAAATTTTTTGATTGCCTCTTTATCGTTGCGGGCTTCTAAAGGCTTTAAAGCGTGTTTATTGAGCAGTGTGCATTTCTCACACCACAGAGCAATTGATTCCGGTTTTTGGGTATACATAGGGCTGATTGCGATTGCTTGAAAAACATCGACTCTGTTCCTTCCACATAAAACGCATCTGCCTTTAATTTTTCTGTTAAGGAAATACCTTTCGCTTAACGGGCTTTTTTCAAAATAGT
>JAFCCK010000043.1 GCA_017610245.1 Candidatus Iainarchaeum sp. | reverse complement strand
TGTTTCAATTCCCTTAACATGCTTTGTAACAAGCTCTGAAAAGCGCTTTTTTAAGGGCCCTACAGCAGCAGCATATTTTGCATCCAGCGCAGCCTCAGCCACCTTTCCGCTTACCTTAATTTTCCTCTCTTTTTCCGGAACCATTCCAAAGTATTTGTCAAAGAGCGCCTGCACCTGCCTTTCCACATCTTTCAATTCCCTTTCCACCTTCAATTCATACTCTAGCTCCTTTCCTGCTAAGGGATGATTGAAGTCAACCCTCACCCTGCCGCCACTCACTGACTGTACCTTACCCCTTCTACCATCAACTTCCACGATAAGCCCCGGAATGGGCTGCATCTTCTGCCTCTTGAATTCCCTCAATGGCAATACAGCAACAAGTTTCGGGTTTCTCTCGCCAAACCCCTGCCCTGGCTTCAGCAAAATCTTTCTCTCCTCCCCGACCTTCATTTCCTTCAGGGCATCATCAAGCCCTCCCAGCAACTCGTTTTCTCCAACAATAACAGCAACAGGCCTGTAGCGCACTTTCTCGTTGAAGATGCCTGCCTCAACTGCCTTTTTTTCCAATGTGGTATCAAACACCTCATTGCTCGCTACAACCCTGCCAGTATAATTCACTTCAACAATGCATCCTTCCTTCATAAAAATTCCCCACAAAAAGTATTCCAGTTGGTTTTCAAACAATTAGTTTAAAACCTTACTTTATATTAAACATTAAAATAAGTAACTATTTAAAGGTTTTCTGGGATGGACAAGGCAAGGCTTGGCGTGCTGTTAATTTCCCTCTTTTTTATTATAAGCATTGTCGCTTCCGGCCTATTGTACAATGTGCCAGAAGCCCCTCAACAACCCCAGGATGGGCTGTCAGATTTAGAGCCTACGAAGATTTCAATGGAAGCTCGCGATATTCCAGCAACAGTTACGCTGTTCTTGCCCAAGCTTAGGATAGTTGCTGAAACAAAAGGCAGCACTAGCATTAACGTGATTGATGGCAGCATTTACTCAATCCCCGGCGTGAGGAAGGTTGAGAGCTATTACTTGCCACTAGAACAGACAGAGCTTGCAACAGGCCTTATTTACATTGCAGATATCTTCCTGTCCAATGACTTAAACTCAGAGCAAGCACTTTCACTTATTGAGGAAATCCCATCCCTTGAGAACATTGAGGGCCTATCCTATGCCTTGGTTGAACTGCCCCAGGAAATAGAATTCATCAATCCAGATTTGAACATTTCGAAAACCTATTCGTTTAGGGGCAATGAAACCGATGCGCTTGTTTCCCTTGCAACAATGCAGGGAGATGAAATTAAAGTCAGTATTGCGGCAACATTCATTGGAAACGATGTTCTATCAGTTCTTGCCTTCGAAACCAAAAACATTACCGCAACCCCACTCTTTGGTGAAACAAGCATTGAAGCTGGAATTGCTTCCCTCGAGCCAAAGCTTTTGCTTGACATAACAACCAATTACTCGCAGCTCCCTGCCCTAGAGGAAGTGGAACGGCAGCTTCTCCAAATGGAGGGCATAGTGGATTTCAACCTAACCAAGCCCTTCCTTGAAGCAAAGATTTCCCTCATTGCCGATGCCAACATTTCAGAGCAATCCGCAGCAGACCTCAACTCTTTCCTTTACACACTAAGCGACGATATAATCTTCTACAACCAGAACTTTTTCAGGGCAAGCCTCTTCTTTGAAGAGGGCACAGACCTTTTGCCCCTTAAAGAAATAATCAACGAAAAGCTCGAGGAGCTCGACTTGAACGTTACAGTGAGGGAAACAGTCGGGCATGCAACAGCCGAGATTCCCATTGAAAGCAAAGACGCTTCTGTCATTCCCAAAATAAAATCCCTGCTGAAAAGCAATGGCTTTGAGGAATTCTCACTCTATCAGCCCGGCCAAATCTCCCCGACTGAAATTAGCAGCGAGGAAACAGGAAACACCTACAGCATTGATTCTGCCTTGGTTGAAGCATTTTTTTCTCAGCCGCATTCTGTTGGGGAAACCATACAGCTGGATGTAACCTACTACATTGTAAGGGAAAAAATAGCTGCGATAACAGCGATTGAAAAAGAGTAATTACTTCTCTCCCTTAAGCTCAAGGATTGCCTCAGCAATGTCGCCCTCATTCTTCTTCAATGCAGCCTCGGCCCTCTTCTTGTCAACGCCTGCCTGCTTCATCACCATTTCAATGTCTTCCTCTGGAATTCCCTTCTTTTCCTCCACTGCCTCGCCCATTACAGTGTAGGTTTTCTGGCCCTTCATATCTATCACTGTCACCTGCGGCTCCTCTATCACAAGCTTGCTGCCGTCCTCAAGCTCAAACACAACCTTTTTCGCTGGCAGCTCATCGCTCTTTATCCCAAACTGGCGTAGCATCTTCTGCATCTGCTTTGGATTGATATTTCCCATTCCCGGAAACATGTTTTCCCCTCTCTATATAATTAAGATATGTATAAAGGGGAATATTTAAATATAAGTTCTCATCCCCATAATAGCATGAACAAAATAGGAATTTTTTCTTTGCTCATAGTCGCTTCAATAGTTCTGCTCAGTGGGTGTGTTCAGCCAAGCCAGTTATGCGGTAACGGCGTCTGTGATGCAGGGGAAACCCAAGCCACTTGCAGCATAGATTGCGGAGAAGGCGAGTTCACAGTAAAAGTGCATGTGATAGACAGCATAACCGAAAAATCAATAGAGGGAGCCCAAGTCAATGTGTATGAAAATGTCGATCCCTTTATAAACGTTGGCGGGGGCCTTACGGACAGTGACGGCGTATTTAAGGCCTACAATGTTCCAAAGGGAGAATACTACGCCAAGGTAAGTGCATTCGACTATGAGGTTCATTTCGGATATGATGATCCTTTCTTTGTTATGGGCGATACCCTGGTTACAGTGAAATTAGTGCCTAAGTAAGCGTCATTTTCCCACAAAAAAGGACAAGGGGCAGCTAAAAGCAAAATCAGCTTCCTCTGCATCAAGAGCATAAACATGGGCAAAATTTATTAACTCTTGCTTCAATACTTTTCTTATGCCCCGCGACATAATCAGCGACTACACACTCTTCTCAAAAAAGCTGCCAAAAAGCGTTGAGCGGGGGAAGCATTCAAGTAGAATAGAGGCTCTAAAGCACTACTTTTCCAAGGGCGGTATCATAAGCATTTCCCCCAGGGACAACGAATTCCCGCAGCTGCTTTATCCCAGCAAGCTCAGGATAAAATCGCAGGTTGCAGAACTGCAAGAACTGCGGCAGCTCTACCACAAGCGGCTTGTGAACTGGAGGAAAAAGTTGCAGCAAGCCCAAGTTTATTTCCTCGTAAACAATGTTAAAAAATTGAAGGAGCCATTGTACTGGAAGCACATGGCAAAGTATTTGGCTGATCCTGATTACAGGAAGGATGCTGACAAGGTAAAGCTGCCCGCGCATTTGGTAGCGGACAGGCGCTGGAAGCCAATGGTCAAGATGTTTGTAAATGATTTGGACTACCGCAAGCAGCTAACCCAGACAGTTGATGAAAGCATTGTTTATGCTTCCGATAAAAAGGTTGCAAAGTATGCTGAAGTATTGCAATCATTCCGCTCAGAGCAAAGCAACCGCAAAATAGGGGAAATTGAGAAAAAGTTAGCTGAAATAGATGCCGACATCTCTGCCCTACAGGAACTGGGCAAGTGGGCGAGCACTTAATTCTGCCTTCACTTTTCGCTTGGAGCCTTTTTTGTTCTACTGCGTTCGCCTCGTCGTTTCCTTTCTCTTTCTAGATATGCTGTTGCTTCTCTACCAACCAAAACCTTTGGTTCTTTTTGCTTTCCTATTCTCCCTTTCCCTTTAACTCGTCTTTTTATAAGTGGCACCAAAAAATACTGCCCCATTTATTTTTTAATCCTTTCACCGGAAACCCACTCTCTCCAACCTTTTTATAATGCTCCCTTTTCTGCTTTTTTATGGATATCCAAAGAGCGGTGCTGGAAGCGAACAGCTTCTCTTCCTTCAATCCAATGCAACGCGCTGCCCTGAAAAAGGACTGGAGGGAAAACAATTTGGTTGTTGCCTCCCCCACCGCTTCCGGCAAAACAATTGTTGCTGAAGTAGCGGCTCTGCACTCAATCATCAGCAAGAAAAGAAAGGTGATTTACACCTGCCCACTTAGGGCACTTGCTACCGAGCACTATAATGACTGGAAAAAGAAGTACAGCAAGCAGCTGAACATCAGAATGGCTCTCAGCACAGGCGACTTTGATTCAAGCAGTCGCTATTTGAAGAATTATGATTTGATTTTCACAACCTATGAAAAGCTTGACAGCCTTATTCGCCACAGGGCAGAATGGCTCTCTTCAATTGGGCTGCTTGTAGTGGATGAGATACACGAGCTCGATTCAAGCAGGGGAGCAACCCTTGAGGTTACAGCATGCAAGCTGCGCCAGATGAATCCATCAATGAAAGTGCTTGCCCTCTCCGCAACAATCCCAAATGCAGAGGAAATAGCCGAATGGCTTGGCGCATCTCTAGTAAAATCCGATTACAGGCCCATCCCATTGCATGAAGGAGTGCACTTTAACAGCGAAATCAAGTATTCGGGAAAGAAGAAAGCTGAAAAGATTGGCAATGGCAATCCATTGCATGCCCTCCTTGGGGACACGCTCTTCAAAAATAATAAGCAGGCAATGCTGTTTGCAAGCACGCGCCGCTCAGCAGAGGGAATGGCAAAAAAGCTTTCCCCCCTCACAGAAAAAGCCCTTTCCCCAAAAGAAAAGCTTTCCCTTGCAAAGGATGCCGAAAGAATTCTCAATGTGTTGGAAACGCCCACAGAGCAGTGCAGGAAGCTGTCTGAATTGGTGAAGCAAGGTACAGCATTCCACCACGCGGGCTTGATGCAGAAGCAGCGCAGCATTGTGGAGGAAGCTTTTAAGGAAAATCGGCTGAAGGTGATTTCTGCCACGCCGACACTTGCGGCAGGCGTAAATTTGCCGAGCCACACAGTGATAATTCCCTCTCTTTATCGCTTTGAAGCATTTGGAATGCAGCGCATTCCTGTTAGGGAATACAAGCAAATGATTGGCAGGGCTGGAAGGCCCAAGTATGATGATGAGGGCAGGGGCATTGTAATTGCAAAGAGCGAAGCAGAATCAGATGAACTAATGGAACACTACATTAACGGCGAGATTGAGGACATTACCTCACAGCTTGGTATTGAGCCAATCCTCAGGATGCATCTCCTCTCCCTCATTGCTTCCCATTTCATTTTTGACCTCCAATCCCTTGAACAATTCTTTAGCAGCACCTTCTATGCGAAACAGTATGGAGAAATGGCCGAATTGTTTGAGAAGGTGCAGGATATTTTGCAGCAGCTCGAGGAATGGGGTTTCATTAGATCGGATGAAAAGCGCATTTTAGCAACCCCCTTGGGCAACAGGATAAGCGAACTCTACTTAGACCCCCTTACAGCACATCAAATGGTTGAGGCAATGAAATCAGAGAAAAAATTTTCCGACCTAACATATCTCTATCTTTTCGCGCAGAGCTCAGAATTCATGCCCTGGCTTGCGGTAAGCAAGAAAAAAGAGCCAGAACTCTGGGAACAACTGCAGTTGGATGCCCCTTTGCTTCCAGTTGATTTAAGCAGAGAGATGTACTTTGATTTGAATTTGCTGCGAAAATTCCAATCAGCTTTGCTATTACAGCAGTGGATTGAGGAAACCACTGAGCAGAAGATAATGGAGCAGTTCAACACGCAGCCAGGAATCCTTCACAGCAAGCTGCGCATCTGCGACTGGCTCTGCTACTCTGCTTTGGAGTTGGCAAAGCTTCTTTCCCTCGAACAACACTTTCCAATGCTTTCAAAACTGAGGAAGCGCTTAAAGCACGGCATCAGGGAAGAACTCATCAATCTGTGCGAGGTGCGCTTCATTGGAAGGGTTAGAGCAAGGCGCCTCTTCAGGGCGAACATCAAAACAGTTGCTGCTCTGAAGAAAACCGATGAAAGGGACTTGAGCAGAACTCTGGGAACAGCAATTGCAGCAAAAATAAGGCAGCAGTTCGGCTGATTCTGGCTTCTTCCTGCTCCAAAAAATTTATTAATATAGAAACTATTATTATTTCGAATTATTTTGTTTTGGAGCTGATGCTGCAGTGGTAGATATTGGAGAGAAGCCAGGCGCATTGTCTGGAAACAGCGTTATTGACAAGCTTAAGGGCGTGTACTTTTTTTTCGAAGACCGCTATTACGCCCTCCTTGACAAGATAAACAATTATGTTCCAGTCTACAAAATAGTCGACCCAATCGATAAGGTTTTCCCCTCCTTTATTCTCCTCATCCTCCTCGTTCTTTTCGTAATCCTCTTCATCGCCTTTTTCCCTATTGCTGCAGCTGAATTTGCCACCACGATTAAGGTAACCGACCAGACAGACAGGGTTCTAGAGGGAGCAACAGTAGCCATTGCATCCGAATTGTTTGAGGAGGATTTTACTGATTCCACTGATGCATGGGGGGAGGTGCAGCTGAAGATTCCTGCTGAGGAAGTTCCTGCAACAGCCACTGTTTCAATGGAGGGCTTTCAAACAGAGGAGAAGGACATAACCCTTATTGCAGACCAGATAAAAACCATTAAACTGAGCCCAGTCGAGGAGCCGCCTCTCCGTCAAAAAACAATACTTCTCATCAATGCAACAACAGGCCAGCGGCTTTCTGTCCAGGCTTCGGTTGAATTCAGCTGCTCGAGTGGTGGAGCAGCCCCTCCTACCCAAACAAGGAGCGACGGCACTTTCATGATTACTCCACCAGGCAACTGTGGACTGCTTACTGCCACAGCAAGAGCCAATGGCTTTGATAGCAGGAGCAAGATTGTAACGCAGGATATTACGCGGATTGAACTGAGTCCCATTGAAACAACAGGCAAGATTCATGTAACTGTCAGAAGCTTTGACGGGACAAATGCAGCGGATGTAGCGCTTTCCTTGATTGATGAAACCACAAATGCTGAAATTGACAGCGGCAGCACCGCTACCAGCGGAACCCACCAGTTTGAGGATGTTGACCCTGGTAGCTATAAAATCAATGCCTCTCCAGCAGAGGGGGCTCCAATCACCAAAATAGGAATAAATGTTGCTGCAGGGCAGACAACCTATGTTACAATCAATCTGCCAGAGGTTCTGGAGGGCAAGAACCTCTTCGTGAAAATAGTTGACGCTAACAGCGGGAATCCTGTAAGCTCTGCAACTGTATTGTTTTATTCGGAGGACGAGCAAGGCGCGTTTTCACTTTTCGATTCAAAAACTACGGGAAGCGATGGAACAGTAAGGCAGGCAATATCAGATGATTCAGTTCCCTATATGGCTGTTGTAACGCATCCCGACTACTTAACAGCGATTGCAGCGAATGTCCCCGTTAAGGATGCTGCTGATACCAGGCCCTACAGGATAAATCTCACCAAAAAATCAACTGTTCCGCCCTTGAACTATCCTATAGTGTTCGTGAGGGTGGTAGATGAGGAAGCTGTTGCAGTTAATAATGCTTCAGTATGGGTTTACAATGAGTCCCACCCAAACATTCCTTTGAATTACCCGGCTGCAAAAACTAATGCAGATGGAAATGTTGTCTTCACTTCCCTTCCAGAGGGAA
>JAFCCK010000042.1 GCA_017610245.1 Candidatus Iainarchaeum sp. | reverse complement strand
GCTGTTGTTGAGGAAATGGAACTCGACTTGGCAAAGAAAACACCGAGGTATGTTTCATAAGAAGAACTATTTTTTTTCGTACAGCCGCTTTATTACCTCGCCCGCGATTTTTGGGGAATAGCCATCCTGGATAATGGCGATATAAATTTCTTCCTTTTTGTATTTTGATGTATAGTCCTTGAGTTTTTTAACTAAGCGCCGTATCTGCCCTGCTTCCTTCCTGGAGAAGCCCTTTATTGGCTCAGCCCCTCCTTTGGGCTTCAACTGTTTTTCCTTAAGCCTCTTTTCAACAGTGGCAAGCTTTTGCTGTGCTTCCAGCAGCCTTTTCTTATACTCTTCCTCTGTTATGTGCCTCTTGAAGTACTCATATCGAAGCCTTTTCATTAAGCCAAACAAGTTTTCCCGCTCGGTTTTAAGGCGTTCAATTTTTTCAGCTCTTTCCTTTAAAGTTTTTCTGATGAAATAGGTAAAAGAAAAAAGAAAGAATAGGCCCAGAATCAGGTATACGATAAGCCACCAGTTAAATGGCTGGAAAATGTTGACAACAATTGATTTTTTGCTGCCGCCTGCTTCTTCAGCAAGCTTGAGGGTTAAAACGTATTTGCCCATTCTCAGCTCTTTACTGAGGGGTGCTTCAAACAAGCCCGTTTGAATATTCTTTCCAAGGATTATGTGCTGCTCTTCCCCCTCATCATCCAGCACAGCGTTAACTGTTTCATCCTTTATTGTCGCTCCATTCGGATAGGTTAATGCAACGATAAGTGTGTTCCCATATGCTGGATTTAAAGCAGTTGCTCCCTCGCTTGGATACTTGAATTCAATATCTATCTCATCCGTTAATAGCAGATCAATCGTTTCCAAATCAAATAATTTTCTGCCATTGAGTGTTGCGGCTCCTTCAATATTAAAACTAATCTGCTGCTTGTTGCTCTCCCTTGGGGGCATTCTAAACAAGGCAGTGAAGTATTGCTTTTCTTCATCAAACAGAAATGTAATTAACTTGTTTTCGCCAATCGGAAGCAGAGAGATTTTAACATCCTTTAATCTCTCTTTTTTATTGCTTTCAATGCTGACTTGGAATTCCAATGGCTGACCATAACCGAAGAGATTGCCCTTTGCCAAATCGGGTTTTAGCAAGACCAGATTAAATTCGGGATTGCTTAGGTTTATTGGTAGGGGGAATGTTTCCCTACCTCTGTTTCCAAACAAATCTCCTGCCTCGATTGCAAGGGTACAGCCCACATGGTTTTCCTTAATCTCCAAATCAACGAAAGCCGAGAAATAATCGTTTTCTTTGTTGAAATCAAATTCCCCTCTAATGCATGAAAACTCCCCCTTAACAGTCGCCTCGCTTACTGCTGTTTTGTCGGGATAAGTCAGCCTTACTGTTGTTCTTTCTATTCTTTCCCCGAGAAAGTATTTATTCCCCTCAAAGGAGTTTGTAATGCTTAGTTCTGCAGGCTTAAAATAAACCGTAGTTGCAGTGCTTGTCTGTCTCTCTTGCCCAGCCACATGCGCCTTGGCCTTGGTGGATAGAATAGCGGTATTTGGAAATTGGAATGGAACATCAAATTTCCCGCTGTAAATGCCGTTGCCTTCTTCCGAGAGCTGTATAGGAATACCTTCAATCTTTGCCTCCGGCTTTAGCCCTGTCAAAGGCGTGCCATCAGCATCTGTAATATGCAACTCGACTGCGATTTCCTCTCCTTTTTCTATTGGGGTCTCTGGTTCGGAGTGGGGATTCAAGACCCTTATGGTGAAATAGCTCTTTTTTATGATAACTTTAATTGAGCCTGTGTCCTCAGCTGCGCCATCACTTACAGTAGCTCTAACCGTGAAAGCCCTCTCAGTTTCACCAGGAGGCAAATAATAGCCGTGCTCCACTGCGCTGCCCGTTCCTGTTTTGCCATCGCCGAAGTCCCACCTATAGATTAAAGCATCATTGTCTTCGTCGCTCGCTATTACCCTGAAGGAAATTGGCTGGCCTTCATTTTGTGTGCTTGGCTCTGCTTTAATCTCTTTAATCACTGGGGGATTATTTACTTTGATTGGTTCTATTGAAATATTAACAGATGCGATATCCGAGGCGCCTTTGTCGTCTACAACAATTAGTGTAATGCGGTAATCTCCGCCACTGCTATAACTGTGGCTTACATTTTTGCCTGTGCCTCCTCCACCATCTCCAAAATCCCACTCAAAGCTAATGGGATCGCCATCGGGGTCAGAGCCATCGCCAAGGAAGTCCACAGATTCACCAACAGAGAAACTTTCTCCACTAAGCGGCTCTAAAATTTCTGCGGACGGGGGATTATTTTCTAGTAAGGGTTGCTGCAGTTGCTGCACTTCGATTGTTGCGCTGCCACAATCAGCTGTTTCTCCCGAAGCAGAAGCAGAAATTGCAACTGTTATTGTAAATGTGCCATCCACTGAATAATCACCGCATGAAAAAGTGCAAATATTAGCAGAGCAAGCCAAGTCGTTGTTGTAAGAAGCGCCATCGCCGCAGCTTACATTGACTGTATCAACAGCAGCAGTAAACCCACTGTGTGAAACACTAATGGTGCTGCTCTCACCCACTATAACTGGCGATTCAACGCTTTCAATTGAACAGGTTTGCTGCTGCCCTGCCCCGCTAGGGACTGGATTATCAACTTCAACTGTTACTGCGTCTGGCTGTGGGTCACAATTGTCGGCAGAATCGCAAGCAACCGCTTCCAATTCATAGGAGCCATTGCTTACACTGCTGCTGTCCCATTGAATGCTCCAAGTATTATCCGGGTTTCTTTCATTGTCTCTCCCTATCAATGTGTCTCCATAATAAAATTCAACATAGTGGGGAATTCCATATTCCTCTGCTGTGATTATCTCTATTGTTCCTGAAACAGTAGAGCCATTGGCAGGGGAGGAAACCAAAACCCCTGGGGGCAATATTTCAACAGTTAATTCTATTGTATCTTTTAATGCCCCTAGGGGGTCAATCTCTGTTCTCCAGGTTTCACTCCTCGCTATATTTGCCGGGTCTTCTTTGGTTCTTATATCAAACCCAACAGAAAACTCGTCTAAATCATATATTGCGCATTCGACTCTTTCCCCGTATAGCACACCGCTTTTCCATTCGCAACCGCTCGGTGTAATGCTTACTGGTTCAGAGTAATAGTCCCCGGTAGGAAGGTAAATTCTTATTGTTAATCTCTTTCCATCTAATTCCTGATAATCAAAATCAAAATGGTATGTTATCTGATGCTCGCTGGTGCTGTAAAGGACAGATGGTTGAACCTCTGCTTGGGGTGAAAAAGCAAAGAGCGCTGTAAAGAAACTAGTCTGGCTATTGAAAATAAGAAGGGCTCCCAGAATGAAGGCAAGCCCCAGCATAATCTTTGGAAGCTTTTGCATATCCTCACTTGACAATATTAATCTAACCAATAGTATAAATTAAACTGTTAATTAATCTTTTCATTTAGGATGAACAGATAAAATCAGTAAGCCTTTGCAAAGTAAACCTTTTTTTCTGCTTCAGAGCCGCACTTTATACATTTCCCCTTGAAAGGCTTTTGGTCAAGGAGAATACACCTGCTTGTTGCCGTGGTTTCCTCTTTAATGGATTTCTCACACTCAGCCGAACAGCAGAAAGGCACCAAAACCATTTTCCCGGCTTTGATTCCTTTTTTGAATTGCTCCCAGCTCTTTACCTCAATCATATTGGAATCGAGGAAGGATTTTGCCTTCTTGTAAAGATTTTCCTGAATTTCATCAAGCAACTCTGCCAGCCTTTTCTTTAGCGAGGAAATCTTTACCGCTTCCTTTTTTCCTGTATCCCTTCTAACCACGATAACCTGCTTTGCTTTCACATCCTTGGGACCTATTTCAATCCTTATGGGGATTCCCTTCAGCTCCCATTCATTGAATTTCCAGCCCGGAGAGTAGCTAGGACGGTCGTCAAGAATCGGGTTGAATTGTTTAAGCATTTTCGCTACTTCCTTCGCTTTTCCCAAAACTTTTTTCCCTTCCCTCTTGAAGAAAATTGGCACAATCACAGCCTTGTTGTAAGCGATTTTTGGCGGCAGTATCAATCCTTTGTTGTCACCATGCACCATTACAAGCGCCCCAATCAATCTCGTGGAAAAACCCCAGCTGCTCTGCCATGGAATAGCTTTCTTCTCATTCTTATCCAAAAAGCTTATTCCAAAGGCTTTTGCAAAGCCCTGCCCAAGGTTGTGCGAAGTGCCCATCTGCAGGGCTTTTCCATCAGGCATCAAAGCCTCAAGCGTTAGGGTATAATAAGCGCCAGCAAACTTTTCAGCATCAGTTTTCATTCCAGCAATTGTTGGGATTGCAAGCAGTTCAGTGCAAAGCCTCTGGTACTCATTCAGGAACAACCGCACCTCGCGGTCGCATTCCTCTTTTGTAGCATACACACAATGCCCTTCCTGCCATAGGAATTCTCGCGTCCTCAAAAACAGCTTGGTTTGCTTTACCTCCCATCGCAAAACATTGCACCATTGGTTGATTCTGAGGGGCAGGTCCCTCCAAGAGCGAATCCATTTTGCATAGCTATCATACATTATTGTTTCGCTGGTTGGCCTAATCGCAACCCTTTCCTCTACATCCTTGTCACCTTGCTCAATCCAGGCAAGCTCTGGAGCAAAGCCCTCAGCGTGCTCTGCGTCGCTCCTAAAAAAGCTTTCAGGGATTAACAGCGGGAAATACGCATTCTTTACCCCGTTCTTTTCAATTGCTTTGTTGAAGAATGCTTGGATGTTCTCCCAGAGCCTATAGGCATTGGGCCTTATCACCATAAAGCCCCTTACTGGGGCGTAATCAGCCAGCTCTGCCTTAAGCACAACTTGATTGTACCACTCGCTGAAATCTTTTTCTTTTTTTACTGTAATGCCCTGCTCTTTTTCCTGCACCGCATCACCTTTCAAACAATGTTCCCTCAATCCCCCCTATGAGGATTTTTTCCAGGAAGCCATTTTTGCCTTTTGTAACGATTAATGGGATTCCACTATTTAAAGCAATCTCTGCTGCTTCCAGCTTTGTAGCAAAGCCACCCCTGCCATACAGGCTCTTGCCGCTGGCAAGCGGCTTCACCTCGCTTATATCCCTCACCCTCTCAATCAGAGAAGCCTTGCTGCTGTTCTGCGGATTTTCCGTAAACAGGCCACCAACATCTGAAACAATTACAAGCAAATCCGCCTTCAAATGCGCTGCAACCCTTGCTGCGAGCATGTCGTTGTCTGAAAAATGCTTTTTGAAGGCAAGCTCTTCTATTGCAACCGCATCATTTTCGTTGATTATTGGGACAATATGGAGGGAAAGCAACCCCTCGAGGGTATTCTTCATGTTCTTCAAGTTTTGCTTGTTCTCAAAATTTTGCTGGGTGAGCAGGACCTGCGCAATAATCTGGTTGTACTTCTGGAATGATAATTCATAGTTATGCATCAGCTGGTTTTGTCCGATTGCCGCCATTGCCTGCTGCATTTCGATGGAGAGCTCTTTGGCGTGTGAATGCGTTTTCTCTAGGCCAAGGCCTATTGCACCGCTTGACACCAAGATAAACTGTTTTCCCTGCCTAATTTGCATGGAAATGTCTTTTGCCATGCTTTCAACAAAAGGGAAATTAAAGTGGTTGTTGTGGATAACAGTGTTGGTGCCAAGCTTTACAACAACCCTTTTGATTTTTTTTGGGTTCATTTCCTCACCTGATAGTTTCCCCTTATAATAAATTTTGTGGATGTAAGCTCTTTCAGGCTCATTGGTCCTCTAGCATGCAGCTTTTGTGTTGAAATGCCGATTTCCATACCCATGCCAAACTGGTTACCGTCAGTGAAGCGCGTGCTTGCATTGCTGTAAACACATGCACCGTCAACCTCTTTAAAAAACTTCCCAATGTTTTGCTTGTTCTCTGAGAGAATTGCATCGCTGTGCTTTGAGCTGTAATGGTTGATGTGCTCAATTGCCTTCTCCACACTGCCAACAACCTTTAACGCTAAAATCAAGTCCAGGAATTCTTTAAAATAGTCTTCATCGGTAGCCTCTCTGGCGCTAGGGAGTATTTCTCTTGTCTTGCTGCAGCCCCTAAGCTCAATCCCCTTTTCCCTCAAGCGCTTAGCCATCATTGGCAGAAATTTTTCCGCGATAGCAGAATGCACCAGGACTGTTTCCACAGCATTACAAACTGCTGGGCGTTGAGTTTTCGCATTGTCCACTACAGCAACTGCCTTCTCAAGGTTTGCGCTTTCATCGACAAAGATATGGCAATTGCCTGTGCCAGTTTCAATAACTGGGACTGTCGAATTTTCAGCCACAAAGTTTATGAGCTTTTCTCCTCCGCGAGGTATTACAACATCAATAAGAGACCTCATTTTGAGCAACTCCCTTACAGATTCATGAGAAGGGTCTTCAACAAGCTGCACGCTAGCGGTGTGAAGTCCAGCTTTCTTCAATCCCGCTGCTATTGCCTCACACAATGCTTTGTTCGAATTTAGGGCAGAGCTGCTTCCCCGCAAAACAGCTGCATTTCCTGATTTCAGGCAAAGGGCAGCAGCATCAACAGTAACATTCGGTCTTGCCTCGTAGATTAATGCAATCACTCCCAATGGAACCCTGACCTTTGATATTTCCAAGCCATCCTTCTGCTTCCATTTTTCAACAATTTCGCCAACAGGGTCTTTCAAAGCAATAACCTCATCCAAACTGTCCCTCATCTCCTTCATCCTCTTCTCGTTCAATGCGAGCCTGTCAAGCAGTGACTCGCTCATTCCATTCTTTTTACCATTCCCCAAATCAATCTTGTTGGCTTCCAGGATTGCTTCCTCCCGTTCCTTGAGAGCTTTTGCTATCTCGCGCAAAGCCTTATTCTTTTGCTCAGTACTGCAGACCATCAATTTCATTGAAGCCTGCTTTACTTTCCTACATATGTCCTCAATCCCAGTCATGAGCCCAACTCCCTGCTTCTCCTCACAGCAGCCCTGATTGCCTCCTCAACAATGCTGGAAAAGCGGTTTTCCTCAAAGGAATGTACCCCAGCTTCGGTTGTTCCCTTGGATGAAGCGACCATTGAAACGAGTTCTGCTGCAGAGATGCCTCTCTCACTCAGCAGCTTGGCTGTGCCAAGCAGCATTTGCTTTGCAAGTAGCTCTGCCTCCTTCTCGCCCAAGCCCTGCTTTACTGCTGCCTTCTGCATTTCGTCCAAAAAGAAAGCAATAAAGCCAGGGCCGCTTCCAGAGAGGGCAGTAATAGCATGCATTTTCCCCTCATCCACTTCCAGCACTTTCCCTGCCCTGGAGAAAACCGCTTCAACAAAGTTCTTGTCCTTCTCTGTTGCTGTAGCTGCAGCAGTGTAGCAGGCCATTGTTTCCCGCACTAAGCAAGCAATGTTCGGCATTACCCTAATGATTCTTGCATTTGGCAGCCCGCGCTGCAGCTCATCAATGGAAATGCCGGCAGCAATTGAAACAAATAGCTTTTCTTCCACTGGAAGGAGCCTTATCTCCTTGAAAACATTGCTGAGGTCTTGCGGCTTTACTGCCAGAAAGATTATCTCACTTGTTTCAACAACGCCCACATTGCTTTTTGCAATGGAAATGCCTAATTTTTCTGAGGCCTCCTTAAGAGCAGCATCGTTTACATCAAATCCAACTATCTCACGAGGCGGCAGCTTGCTGTCCGCGAGCA
>JAFCCK010000041.1 GCA_017610245.1 Candidatus Iainarchaeum sp. | reverse complement strand
AACAGCCCCCTCCTGAAAAATTTTCTGAGAAATCACCAGCTTTTCCTATCAATAACCATTCCACTGCTGGTTTCCATTGCCGTTGCTGTTCCGTTCTACTACCTTTACAGCATTTGGGCATTGGCAATCGGATTCATTGCTTGGATTGTTTTATATGAGTACTTTTACTTCTACCTCATCCAGCGCATTTATTTCAAGGTGTAGGCAATGCCCCTATTGTTTGTAACGAGCAATACTCACAAGTTTGAGGAAGTGGAGGCAATTTTAAGCGGCTTTGAAATTTCCTTGGAAAGGAAGGAAATGGATTTCATCGAATTTCCAAGCGAGAGCCTGAAGGAGATTGCATTGCAGAAAGCGCGACAGGCGTTTGAGAAATTCAGGCAGCCACTCATTGTTGAGGACACTGGCATATACTTCAAAGCATACAGTAATTTTCCTGGGACAGAGCCAAAACGCGCTTATGAAGCACTTGGCTTTGAAGGGCTGCTAAAGCTTCTGAAGGGAAAACCCAGGACAGCATTTTTCCACACAATGATTTGCTTTTTTGATGGCTCCTCCCATTACTTCTTTGAAGGAAAGCTTGAGGGCAAGATAACTTCCAGCGTAATAAAACCGAAGGCAAAGGTAATGCCTTATGAAAAAATATTTATTCCCAAGGGCGAGGAAAGGGCACTTGCAGAAATAAGCAGAAAAGAGAAGAACAGCTTTTCTCACAGGGCAATTGCTGCAAGGGCTCTAGGAAAATGGCTCAAGGAAAGGGAATTGGATGAGCTAATTGATTCAATTGAGTGACATGCCTGAAGAGACTGTTTTCATCAGCAGGGGAAAAGACCCTTATAAAGCAGCAAAGAAAGCTTTGGATTACTTCGATTTTTCTGTGAAGAACAAAAAAGTTTTGATAAAGCCAAACCTGACAGTGTGCCAGCCTCCGCAAAAGGGCATTACCACTGACCCATTAATAGTGAAAGCGGTTTTGGAGAGATTAAAAAACTGCAATATAACAATTGCTGATGCAAGCTATGATACAAAGTTGAGCTTTGAACGTTTTGGTTGGCGCGAGCTTGCAAAAAAATTCAATGCCAAGCTGCTTGACTTGAATGACGATAAAATTGTTTGGAAGGACATTCCAAAGCCGTTGCATAGCGACAAGCTCCCCTTTGCCTCAACTGTTTTTGGGCAGGATTATTTGGTGAATGTTGCAAAATTGAAAGCCCACAGCGTTGCTACAGTCACACTATGCATGAAAAACCTGTTTGGGTGTGTTCCAACAAGCAAGCTGCGCCAGCAATACCATCCTTTCATAAGAAAAGCTATGCTTGATATTAACCAAGCGATTCACAGTAACTTCTGCATCATTGATGGAATTATCGGCAACGAGCTGGATGAGTGTGAGCCCCACCCCATCAAATCTGGCATTGTAATTGCTGGGAAAAATCCCATGGCGGTGGACATGGTAGGATGCCTTTGCATGGGGGTAAACCCAATGGAAATTGACACATTCCAGCTGGCAGAGCAACTGTTTGGAAAGCCAAAGATTGTTGTAAAAGGGGCAAAGATAGAGGCTATTGCAAAGAGCTACAAAATGCCACAATTAACTGTTTAACCGAACAAAAGAAACAAATTTAAAGCTGTTTTTACCCAATTATACTATATGGTTTTATTTACTGGCGGAGCAAAAAACATCTTTACAGGGGTTGTTCTCATTATTGCCGCAGTCATCTTTCTGCTCTCTGGCTTAGACGTCATTAGGATGGGTGTTTTAAGGGCTGGTCAGTATCTCGTCTCAGCCGAGGCAGATATCATCATATCCTTCGTCCTACTCGCAATAGGCCTTGCCTACATCTACAGCGAAGTGGGAAAGCCAGGCAAGCCCAAGTATGAAGTAAGCCTAAAAGAGCAGACACTGGAATAGGAAAACTGCCTTTTTCTTTTTGAAAGAAAAAGGCAAGCTGCGAAAAAGAAACTTATTTCAGGGGAAGGAAAAGGAATTTATTCTTGTTCTGCCTTATTTCTTTTTAACGCAGGGGTACCCAAGCGGTCAAAGGGGCCAGGTTTAGGACCTGGTGGCTTAGTGCCTTCGGGGGTTCGAATCCTCTCCCCTGCATTCTGCGCCTACAAAAATTCTTTTAATTAGTTTGAAGTCGCCTTTTTATTGATGGCGAAAGAATACAGGATTTTTATTACGGAAACTTTTGAGAGGGATTTCGGAAAGCTCCCGAAGGAAGAGCAGGAGAGGCTCGAGAAACTAAAAGAAAAATTAAAGATAAATCCGTTTGTTGGAAAACCTTTGGGCTATAAGTTCTTCCGGGAAAAGAAAATCGGAAGCAAGAGGCTATACTATTTAATTTACGAGAACAAGGTTAGTGTATTGCTTGTGGCTTATGGCGGAAAGAAAAACCAGCAGGCAACAATAAATGCAATCAAGGCTTCTTTCAAACAATTCAGAGAAGAAATAGAAGGTATAGAACCTTAATTCCATTCCTTGATTCTTCCAGCTTTTATGTCCTCTAAACTCTTTACTATTTTGGACAACAGCTCGAAGTCTATTTCTTGAGCTTCCTTCAATTTTTCGTACTGCTTTTTTGATATAGTGACAGTTTCTTCCATAAAATAACTCTTCTCTGAAGTTATTTAAAAAGCTTTGCTATTGATAAATTACACAATTCCCTTCTTCGGCAGCGCTTTCACTTTCTTGGCCTTTTCCGCAAGCTTTGCTATAAGCCTTTTCTTCTGCTTCTCCCTCGGGAGCAAAGTCCAGCCGCCCTTGTCTATTTTAGCGTTGGAAATAATCTGAATGCTGCCGTCGTCTGTCCTGATGCGAGTTTTTCGCAGGTCAACCTCGATTATAGTGCCCTCGATGCTTCCAACCTTTATTCTGTCGCCCAAATCAAAGTGCTTATCCCCAAGCAGCAGCAAGCCGCCGACAACATCAGCCAGGGAATCCTTTACAGCAAGTGCTATCGCCAATCCTGCAAGGGTGCCGCCAGCAATCAGCGTTGCGAAAATTTCCTCCTGACCGAGCTGACCAACAAGCCAGACTATCACAAAGAACCAGGCAATCCAGCCAACTCCCCTGTAAGCCAAATATTCCAGGTCCTCGTTGAAATCAAGCCTGTCCAGAATCCTCTTTGCAATCTTCTGCACTATATAAATCGCAATATAGGCTGCAATAAGGGTTGCGCCCACAAAGAGCAGTGTTGGTAGTGCAGCAACAATTCCATTATAGATTTTTCCCAATCCAGCAAAAATTGTTGGAACAGGATTGACGTCTACACCCATAAAAGCCACTTTATTCTTTTTACGTTGATTCAATTTAAATACTTTTTGAATTTCCTTTCTTTTTATGGCTGAGTGCAAACAAGAAAAGAACCTAAAGAATTGCCCCTGCACCTATGAGCCCTGCTCTAGGAAGGGGATTTGCTGCGAGTGTATTTCCTACCATTTGGCAAGTAACGAGCTCCCTGCATGCTGCTTCAGCAAAGAGGCTGAAAGAACATACGACAGGAGCATAGAAAAATTCATTGAGGATTACAAAAGCGGGAAATAGATTCAATTAATCCCTTTTTATAAGGTCGCCAAGCCTGCTTACCCCTGTTCTCTTGCTTTCTTCTTCTTTTGGCTTCCATGAGCCGCCCTTGAAGGCCCATTTTCCAGCACCTTTTGGCTCTTCCTTCCCCTTCCTGGCTTCTTCCAGCACTTGGCTGGTTATTTTCTCGTCTTCCTTGGAGGGTGTGTAGATGCTTTTTTCTTTCCCTTTGGGCTTTAGTAGTTTGGGCAATGAAACCTTGCCTTTTGTAACCAAGACTACAATAACGATAATCACGATGATTGTCCCAACTATTGTAAGGGTTGTCTCATTCTGGATGGCGGCAAACGAAATAAAGCCTGTTGCTATGAACTCCTCTGTTTCCTGCTCGAGCTCGCCCAGCCTCGCCCCTTGCTCATCAACAGATTGCTGCAATGTTTGCAGCTGGGAAGCGGATTCATCCAGGCTTCCCTGAATGCCCCCAATACTTGCACTCAATTCATCCAGCTTGCTTTGTAGTTCCGAAGCGCTGGCCTTTGAAGCAATCAGGCCCTCCAATTCATCAACCTTTACCTTCAAATCATCAATATCATTGGCATAGCTCATAATAGTATTTTTGAGGGAATTGAATTGCTGCAGATACTCTTCCTCAAAATCCTTTGAGACAGGAATGAAAACATTTACTGTTGCGCTCTGCTGCTCCTTCCCGATTTCCTCAACACTGATTGTCCTGCCACCCTCGCTCCTGAAGCCGTTCAGCAGCAGGTAGAGCTTCTGCCCGTCAATGCTTTCAGCCAGCACCTTGCTTTTATCGCTGCTATCGATGTAGAGGCTGCTCCTGCGGGTGTACAACTCCACAATCGTGCTACCATCAAGCTGCACAACTGCATCACTGAATGAATCCAGCGAATCAAATTCAACAGCGATTGAGAGGGGAGTATTTGTGGGAACATCAGCCGGAACGTCAAGGCTCAGTGCATGTGCTCCTCCGACCAACAACACCAATGCAAAGGCAAAAAGGATTCTTCTCATGCAAACCCAATAAAATATTGTAGTAATAGTATTTAAATATTCGCTAAGTTGCCAGCTCTCTCAGCAGACCAAAAGCAAAGCTTAAAATAGAGGAAGCGCTTAGTTTTTGGTTATGGGAAAGACGAGTTTTGAAGAGATCGCAAGATTATGGGAAGACGGCCCACTCTTTAAGCTTGGGGCAATCCTCTTTTTTGCGGGGATTTTTTGGTGGGTATTATCCTTCTTTTTCTTTAAAGCTATGATGGATCCTACTCATGTAAGTACAGACTTACTCCTCTGGTCAGTAATACCATGGGCAATATTATTTATCAGAGCCGCTTTAGGTGCAGAAATATATGCGTCCTTATGGGTTTTAGCGTCGGTTCTTTTGTTGATAAAAGTTAGGAATAGGGAAGACTTCTTCAAAAAAATTGCTTATTTCATTTTTATAAGCATAATTTTTGCAGTAATAGTATACTATCTTTTTGCGTCATTATTCCAAGTAGTGGGGCAGTTAATAGAAGCGATGGCATTCATAGCCCTCTTTGTGGGGCCAATTTTACTCTTTCTGAAAATGTTTTTTCTAGACAAGAAAAAATAATCCGTGCTGCAACTTGAACATAGTAATCATTTGGTATCTCTTTAAAATCCGACAATATTTCAAGCAGGGCGCTCAAAGAACAAAAATGCTTGTTATATGGTAATTAAAAGATGTGACCTAATAGAAGATGAACGAATAAGAAAAACCTGTGAAGCTACTTCCCCCTTGTTTTCCCTTTAATAGATTAACTAATCTCCCCCAATATACGGCGAATTCCTACTTTAGAATTACTATTTAAATATTCCCTCCGAAAGCTTCATTTAGGGACGAGTGTACGGACGGGTGGTCTAGTTGGTCTAGGACATCGCTTTCACACAGCGAAGATCGGGAGTTCAAATCTCCCCCTGTCCACTTTGCATTTTTCATTTTCAGCGGAAATCTCCCCCTTATAAAAAACACCGGAAATCCACTCTCTTACAAAGTCGTTTATAAAAAGAAAAGAAGAAACTTTCTTATGTATGCAAAGAGGGTGGTTTTTAAAAAAGAAAGCAGAAAATTGTTTTTCTCAAGAATATTAAATGGCAAGAGTCTGAGAAAATTTTGTAGGACTAATGAGTTAATATACTCTACATTCAAAGGCTATCGGCAAGGACACTCAACTCTTCCCTTAGACGTTTTTGATAGGTTAGTTGAAATAAATAACATAAACTTGGATAACATAACCTATGAAATAATTCCTGCAACTTGGTGGCAAAGCGCTGCTGGAAAAAAAGGCATAAGAAAATTATTTCAGAAATATGATGAGAGAACCCTAACTGCCTGGAGAAGCAAGGGCGGTCAAAATTCACCCATCAGTAATATTAAAGAAATAAATTCACCTCTCTGTATTAATGAAAATGTAGCAGAACTCCTCGGGGCTTATTTGGGGGATGGCACACTGACAAATTATTTTATTAGAATCAGTGGAGACAAGAGATTTGATTTCCCTTACTTTAAATATTTAGTAGACCTAACTAAGGAAGTATTTGATTTGGAACCTACAATTAGAGTGGAGAAACATAGAAACCAATTATATCTGGAAATTAGGTCCAAGGCAGTTTGTGATTACTTCAAAAATGTTTTGGGTTTAAAAACTGGAGATAAAATTAGAAACAAATCAACCATCCCTGAAAACGTAATGAAGAAGAAACCATTATTTTTTGCTTGTTTAAGGGGGCTTGTTGATACTGACGGCAGTGTTTCAAAAGATGGTGGAATATTATCTATTCGATTTGCAGCTCATAACGCCGCTTTATTAAATCAATTGAAGGAAAGTCCGTTTCTTAGTGGCATATTTACTATTAAAAGTAGTTCTAAAGAAACCGGGACCAGAAGTTTTGGAAAGATTATAAAATATTTTTCTTTAGCTGGAAGCTCTAATCTTAGACACGTAGTAAGATATCGTGAATATTTGAAAGGAAACCTTCTAGGAAAGGAAGAAATACTAAGCTACTATCCAAATTACAAAAATATTGTTTTACCATTCAAAGGATAGCGGTTCAATTCCGCCCAGGTCCACTGACCCAATGCACAAAAAACAGCCCGTTTGAGTATATCTTGTCCAGCTGCTCATACTCAAGTGTTTCGTGCCAGAGGTTGTCCCCCACTGGCTTCTCATCTAGGAAAATCGAGCGGTTTATCACATAATCAATACCGTATTTTTCGAGAATGCTGCTATCGCCTGTTTTGATGAACTCGAAGCTGTCCCTAATCATTGCACTGTTCGCATATTCAACTGCAAGGTCGGCAGTGCATTTCCTTTCTGTGAGATGTATAAAAGGGTGCCCAAGATAGGGCTCGTTAAGGAAGTTTGCCTCTGTTGAAGTATTCTGTTTCACAAACTGGAAGGCATTCTGTGCTGGCGTTGCAACAGGATAAAAGCTTGTAATGATTAGGAACATAAGTGCAAAGCTTACAGCAAACAGCACACTCAGAGTGTATTCTGTTAACCTGCTCTCCCAAAGCCTTTTCGGGAAGAGCAGCCCAATAAACAAGGCAAAGGCAATTGTCGCAACAATATTGATTCTGTAGGAAACAAAGAGCTGGACGAAAATAAAGAGTGCGAGGAAAGCAGCAACCCTAAGGGAGAAGCGGTTAAAGCGCACCTCCCTCAGAAAGAGGAAGGGAATTATAAAGAGGGCTATGAGCACAACAACAGGGAGGTAATCCAGGAAAAAGCCGTAAAGAGGAATGCTCCACATATAGCCCCACACAGTATATTCAGCCTGATTTGGAATGCCATAGCGGAGGAGGGTGGGAGCAAACAGCAGCAGGGCAATTGCCCCCCCTGCTACTAAACTTTTCGCTGCTGTCTTAATTGTTTTCTTTTCAGTCAAGACAATCGGCAGGGAAAACAAAAACATCAGTAGAATAGGGGTTTGTATAAATGTCCCAATCGCAAGCGAAATGCCGCTCGCAAGCGGTCTCTCTTTTCTCAAAAAGAAAAGCGAGAGAAAGAGTAGAGCATAGCTTATGACATGCCTGATGTTAAAGCTGAAATCGCTGAAAACAAAGCCCCCGAGCAAAAATGCAATTAGGGCGAGGTAGCTTCTCTTTTCGCTGAACTGGAAGGAGCGGAAGAAGAGCAGGGCAGAGGCAATAAAGGCGAGCTGCGCAAGCAGCATTATTATTGCATAGCTCTG
>JAFCCK010000040.1 GCA_017610245.1 Candidatus Iainarchaeum sp. | reverse complement strand
GGGGGCAATGTGGCGGCGGCAGGGACTTGTGGAAACGGGTTGATAACAAAAATTGCTGCTGCAAGCAGCAATGCAACTATTCCTGCTGCAATCAGTTTCAGATTTATCTTGTAGGGGAAGTCCTTTTTGGCTTCATAGCCCAAGTAGATCAGGAATGCACCTATTAGGATGCCTATCACAGCAAGGATTAAGTGAAGAACCATCTGAATTCACCTAATATATATTTCTACCATATATAAATTTGTAGCTTTTACGGATTTAAAAGGCAAGGCTCGCGAAATATGCACAAAATAGTATTTAAAACCAGTTCTTGATGGTTTTCTGGTTCCTGAAGTAATCAATCAGCTTGCTTTCCTTCTCATATTTCTTGATTGGGACTTTAAGCTTTTTTGAGAGGAAGGCAAGGGTAAGTGAAAGGGAGCTGAAGCTGAGTGGCTTCTGCTGCAGTGCATTTCTCACATTCTCCCTAATTTGCCATACCCCAAGCGGAAGTACATAATTACTCCCGATTTCTCTGAATATAATACAGGCAGCCTGCCTTTTTCTCTCAACCAGGTGCTCTGCAACAGCAAGCCTAGCAGCATAGTAAGCACCTTCAACATTGCTTGCATAGCTTTTCCGACCAGCATAAAACTCGTGGTCCTGGATTATTGTAGCAGAGGAAGCATTCACAGCCCAGCTCCCTCCCGGAAGCCAGCACTCAAGCTGCTCAAATGCCCAGCTGCTGGGCAAAAGCAGAACCCAGAAGTTGTTGTCAAGATAGTTGCTGTGGAAAAGCTGGAATTCAGCCAATTGCTGAAAGCCCATAATCTTTTCCTCAATCAGCTCTTTGCTTATGTTGCTGTCAACAGCAGTTATAGACCATCTTGTTGGCACGAGCTTCCTGTTTTTCTTCACGCCCAGAGTGCCGGCTGAAAGAAGCTTGTGTAGGGAGCTAACTGCAATCCCGGAATTGTAAAGCTCCATAAGCGCGGTTTGGGCTTTTGCATTTGTGTCAGAGACAAGGTAATCTATTTTAGGCGGGATTTTTGGGTTTTCCTGAAGGGAAAACTCTTTCAGCAGGCCGCTTGGGCCCATGGGGGCAACTCCTTCATCAAAAGAAAGCCGTGGGAAAAGCCTTCTGCGCAGGTCAACACTTATGAGAACAGAGTCTAGAGACATGGCAAGCTCCTGCATCTCAATAAGGCTGTAAGATGGGTTTCTTGCTTCCCCTGCTTGAACTCTCTTGTTTGGCCTAATCAGCTGCTGCCTCATTTCAATTATCCTTTCTTGCGATAGACCAAACCATTTTTCAGGGGCATCGAACAGTGAGGTGTCCTCGACAATCGGCGGGCTCAAGGGAGCAATAGAAATGCTGGGGTAATTCTTCCAGCTCACGAAAACACTTGGAGGGGAGTTTCCTGTGAAGGAAGTACCCTTGATGGGGGAATCCGCTTTTTTGAAGAATGCGTGCTTCTCAAGGATGGGGCATCTCTGTAGCCCACACAACAGCTTGCCCTTGCACCTGATGCAGAGCTTTGGGGAAATCATACAAAAAGTAAGCTGGGAAAAAGGTTAAAGGATATCTGGGAAAAACGACGAATGTCGTATAACCACTAAGTGTTTTTATTCTTTATTCTGCTAGAATTAATGCGCAAAGAGAGTGAAAATTATGGGAAAAATTGACTGGGACAAGAAAGAGGATAGAGAGAGGCTCTGGCACAGCAGCTCGCACATAATGGCGGAAGCGGTAAAAGAATTTTATCCAAAAGCGAAATTTGCTATTGGGCCGCCGATAGAGGAAGGTTTTTATTATGACTTTGATGTAGAAGAACCATTTACCCCTGCTGACTTGAAAAAGATTGAAAAAAAGATGAAGGGGCTTGTAGGGAAAAATGAAAAGTTTGTGAGGAAGGAAATCTCTTTTGAAGAGGCGAAAAAGCTTTTTAGGGGGCAGCCCTACAAACTGGAACTGATTGAGGAGTTGAAGAAAGCTGGGGAGAAGAATGTTTCAATTTATAATAGCGGTTCCTTCACTGACCTTTGCAAGGGACCACATCTCGAAAGCAGTGAACCAATAAAAGCAATCAAGCTGCTGAAGGTTGCTGGGGCATACTGGAAAGGTGATGAGAAAAACAAAATGCTGCAGCGTATCTATGGCATCAGCTTTCCTGAGAAGAGCATGCTTAATGAGTGGGTAAGGCAGAGGGAAGAGGCAGAGAAAAGAAACCACATAAAGCTGGGAAAAGAGCTTGATTTGTTCAGCATGCATGAGGAATCCCCTGGAAGCCCGTTCTTCCATGCTCGCGGTATGGTCATCTGGAACGAATTGGCCCAACTGTGGAGAAAAGAGCACCTGAAAAAGGGCTATGAGGAACTCAATACGCCGGTAATTCTGAAGAAAGAGCTGTGGGAGAGAAGCGGCCATTGGGATCACTACAAGGAAAACATGTACTTCACAAAAGTGGATGAAGAGGATTACGCAATAAAGCCCATGAACTGTCCCGGTGGCATTCTTATATACCAGACAAAGAGGCACAGCTACAAGGATTTGCCGATTCGCGCTGGGGAAATGGGAACGGTGCACAGGCACGAGCTGAGCGGCGTGCTGAATGGGCTGTTTAGAGTCAGGAAATTCACGCAGGACGATGCCCACATTTTCTGCACCGAGGAGCAGATAGAGGAAGAAATAATCGGCGTGATAGATTTGGTGGATTACTTCTACACAAAAATCTTTGGGTTTGATTACCATGTGGAGTTGAGTACTCGCCCTGAAGATGCGATGGGCAGCAAAAAAATCTGGGACACGGCAGAGAATGCCTTGAAAGGCGCGCTCAAGAAAAAGGGGATGAAATTCAAAATCAATGAGGGGGACGGGGCATTTTATGGGCCGAAGATAGATTTCCATATAAAGGATTCTTTGGGGAGAACGTGGCAGTGCGCAACAATACAGCTGGACTTTGCCATGCCGGAGAAATTTGATTTGCAGTACATTGGAAAGGATGACAAGCCGCATCGCCCAGTAATGCTCCATAGAGTAATCTACGGGAGCATGGAGAGATTCCTCGGAATACTGATAGAACATTATGCCGGGGCATTTCCATTGTGGCTTAGCCCGGTGCAGATTGCTTTGATTCCAATTGCGGACAGGCATGCAAAGTACGCAGAAAAAATCAGGGATGGAATGCTTGAGAAAGGGCTGAGGGTTGAATTGGATGCGAGGAGTGAAACTGTTTCTTATAAGGTAAGGGACTGGCAGAAGCAAAAGGCAAATTACATTCTGGTTGTTGGTGACAAGGAGCAGGGCAACGGAACAGTTACTGTGAGGACAAGGGAAGGGAAAATACTGGGAGAGAAGAAAGTGGAAGAATTCATTGCAAACACGTTGAAAGAGATAGAAGAAAAGAAATAGTTTCTCGTTGTAAAAGCTGTGGAAAGGTTTAAATAATACAATAGCCCTTTTTCTATTCGATCCAAAAATGGCTAAAGATTATTTAAAAGAGTTGATGAAAAAGGTAAAAGAAGCGAAAAAATCAGGAGCTGGAGAAAAAGGTAAAAAAGAGTTTGAGCTTGGACTAGGTGAGCTGAAAGAGTTGGGAAAAGCTCCCGAGGAACCAAAAAAACCGGTTGAAAAAATAAAGGAGATTCCAAAGGTTGAAGGGGAGAAGCTGGGGGAAGTGCCACCAGCGAAGGAAATACCAGTTGCCGAAAAGATAGCCGCTGGAGTAACACCAGCTGCTGCTCTTCCGAAAGAGGAAGTTCCTGAGAAGAGCGAGGCAGAGAAAGAAATAGAGAAGGCAGCAAAAAAAGTAGAGGTTGCAAGCTACGACAATGTCAAGATTTACAAGGTTCCGGGAAAGCCTTTGCTTTACTATTTTATCCCTACGCCAAGGCCAACTGGAGCGGAAAAGACTATAATCAACACGATTAAAGAGGCTGCAACTCGCCTTATTACAATCGCGCCATATAGGATAAGGGAGCCGGAGCAAAGGAGAGCAGTTTACAAGCAGAAGATTCTTGATATTTTGAGGGGCAGCCCGGAGCTTCACATTCCAGAGAGGAGGTTCGATTTTTACGCTGAAGCTGTTGTAAGGGAAATGGTTGGCTATGGCATAATCGATTCACTTGTTAGGGACGATAAGCTGGAGGAAATAATGGTTATTGGCCCAAAAAGACCTGTCTATCTCTTTCATAGGGATTACGAAATGATGACTTCGAACATTGAGTTTTACTCCGACCAGGAAATAGAGGACTTAATCAACAGGATTGCGAGGGAGATAGGCAGGAGGGTTGACATAAGTGCTCCATTGCTTGATGCAAGGCTTCCAGATGGGAGTAGAGTAAATGCGACAATCCCGCCCGCGTCTGTCGGTGGGGCAACCCTTACAATCAGAAAGTTCAGGGAAGACCCGTATAGCATAGTTGACCTCATTAACATGAACACCCTAACAGCGGAATGTGCAGCATTTTTGTGGATGGCAGTTGAAGGGATGGGAGTAAGACCAGCCAACATTCTCATTGCTGGAGGCACCGGCAGTGGAAAAACAACAACGCTCAACGTTCTTGCCACTTTCATCCCAGAAAGCGAGAGAATCGTTACGATTGAGGACACAGCTGAATTAAATCTCCCACTAAAACACTGGGTCAGGCTAGAGGCAAAGCCTCCTGGATTGGAGGGAAAGGGAGAACTTACCCTTGACATTCTAACAAAGAATAGCTTGAGGATGCGCCCTGACAGGATTCTGGTCGGGGAAATAAGGCATGATGAGGCATTTACGCTGTTTACTGCAATGAATACTGGGCATGCAGGAAGCATGGGGACAGTGCATAGCAATTCACCCCAAGAAACAATCATAAGGGTAACAAGCCCTCCAATGAGTGTTCCAGAGGTAATGCTGAGCGGTTTAGATCTCATTATTGTTGAACATAGGATTCACGACAAGAAAAAAGGGACGATAAGAAGGCTGACAGAGATAGCTGAAGTGACAGGCGTGTTGGAGGGCAAAGCCCAAACTCAGACAATTTTCGAGCGTGATCCTATTGAAGATACAATAATCAGAACAAACATTCCAGTTGGGTATATTAAGAAGTTGCAGAGTTTTAGTGGGTTGGGTAAAAAGCAAGTTGAGCAAGAAATGAAGGAAAGGGAAAATTTATTGAGAGGGCTTGCCAAAAGAAACATTCATTCAATGGAAGATGTAAGCAAGGAAACGCACTCGTTTTTGTTGAAAAAGAGGGAAGGTTAAATGCCCAGCCTTGATTTTTTGAAAAAAAAAATTGCTGAAAAAGGGAAGGGTAAGCCCAAAGTAGAAGCTGACGAATTGAAGGGAATTGAAGAGCAAGCCATAGACATGGATAGGGTTGACCAGATAGTAAAAAAGATGAAGAAGAAATACAAGAGCGAGGGTGTAGAGTTTGAGGAGGTTGGAGGCAGGCTCAAAGAGCTAAGAGGAATTATTGCGGAGGGAAGGACTGCCCAGCTTGAGATCCGAAAAGTTGAAGACCTGCGAGAAATGAAAAGCCCCGTTGTAAAAGGCGTTGGAAAAGTATATTTGAAGTTGAAAGGAGCCCTCAAACCAATCTCGAAAATCGCTTCAAAACTCCCCCAAATGAAAGGCTTATCATTCTATCTTTACAGCGCAAACATGCATTACTCGGCAAAGCAATACCTTGCATTGGCTGTTACGGGAGCGGTGATTGTTTTCTTTGTCGCCCTAATAATTTCAAGCCTTTTAATGACACTGCTTGAAATACCTCTCGCTTTAACGCTTGCGGTGGTTTTAATAATTTCTTTGATCGCTGCAGTTTTCTCGCTGATTATTATTATGCTTGTCCCGCAACAAAAAGCGAAGAAACGGGGAGATGCGATAAGCATCGAGCTGCCCTTTGCATTGAGGCACATGGCAACAGAGCTCAGGGCAGGAATAGGACTTTACAGAACACTCCAGGCAATTGCCACGGCTGGCTATGGCGCACTGAGTGAAGAGTTTGCCAGAACAATAACTGAGATTGAGGAGGGAACTGACACAAAGGATGCTTTACGGCATCTCGCGCTCAGAACACAGAGCAAGGCACTGAGGAGCGCGCTGATGCATGTGATTAGGGCACTAAAAACAGGTGGGAATTTGAGCGAAATAATGAATGATATAGCTGAAGATGTTGCATTTGAGCTGAGAATGAAAACTCGCGATTTTGCCGCAAAAATGAATTTCTTCGGGGTAATCTTCATTTTCAGCGCAATTGTCATGCCGGTTTTGATATCAATATTGGGCGGAATCAGAAACAGCCCGCTGGAAGCTGGCGGTGGTATGGGATTCAAGGAGCTCATCCCGCTGGGCCCGGAAGTGATTGCGGCAATATATCTGATAGTTATGCCCCTTCTTCTGGGATTGTTTATAATTTATATTATGGTTTCTCAACCAAAGGTGTGAATGAAATGGCTGAAGAGAAGAAAAGGGTTCCTTTACTGGAAAAGTACCGCTCTTATCTCAAGCAGGCAGATTTCAAGATTCCAATGGAGGTATGGCTTGCTATCTCGCTTGGGATAGCGATAGGGGCAGCCATAATACTATTCATAATAATAACAATGCTAGAGCTACCGGTAAGCCCCTTGATGTCTTTCATTGTGTTCTTTGTGCTTGTGGATATCTTTTTGGGGTATCCCTACATTAAAGCAATGAGAAGAGTTAATGCGATTGAGGAGGCACTGCCAGATGCGTTGAAGCAAATGGCTGACACACTCAAAGCGGGCGGAACATACGAATACGCTTTAAGGGAGATTGCCACAGCGCAGTATGGGCCGCTTACAAAAGAAATGGATTTGGTGCTGAGAAAGCTTGAAGAAGGAGAAAACCTTGAAAACAGCTTGAAGAGCTTTGCAGACAATATTGAGTCAAGGCTGATTAAGAGAAGCATTGTAATAATAATTGACAGTGTAAAAGCAGGGGCTGGCTTGGCGGATGTGCTGGATGAAATAGCTGAAGATATGAGGGCGATGCACAGGATTGCCCAGGAAAGGAAAAGTGAAACCTCTTTGCAAGTTTTGTTCATGGTTGCAGCTGGCAGCATTGTCGCGCCCATTATTCTTGGGTTGGTCTCAAGCATCATTCAATTGTTTATTCAGGCCTCAAGCGGCTTGGGGATTAGCCTTGCTGAAAGAGAAGCTGCCCTGGGGATAAGAGACCTCATTATTCTTTTAATGCAGTTATACATACTGGTAGAGGTAACTGCTTCCGGAATAATGATTTCACTGATGAGAGAGGGAACAATAAAGAAAAGTATTATATATATCCCTATTCTCTTATTAGTATCCTATGTAGTGTATTACACTGCGGCCTTTATATCAAATATGGCAATTGGAGGAGCCATATGAAACTCGAAGAAGAGGAAAGAGCGCAAGGAGCACTAGAATACCTGTTAATAATAGCGGGAGCGATATTTGTGGCTGTGGCAGTTGGAGTATACCTAAAAAGCGTTCCCGGGCAAACCGAGCATAAGTTGAACCAGGAGTTTGAGCACGTACTACATGGATTTTAATGAAGAAAGAACTTAAATATTGGAGAGCTTATAACGCAATAACAAAAGGAGGTGCAAGGAATGGAGGAAAGAGCGCAAGGAGCACTAGAATACTTGCTGTTGATAGCGGGAGCAGTATTGGTAGCGGCAATAGTGCTTGTATTCCTGGCAGATATCGTGCCACAGACCAAACACGAAGCAAACGAGAAGCTTCAGCATTTTCTCACACATATTTGATGGGGCCGCGCCCCATTTTATTCTTTAAAGGAGTGAATATACGCATTAAAGGTTTTGCCATGGAAGAAAGGGCACAGGTTTCGTTTGAATACCTGTTAACTGCTTTGTTCGGA
>JAFCCK010000039.1 GCA_017610245.1 Candidatus Iainarchaeum sp. | reverse complement strand
CTTCTCCTTTTCAACATTCCTCACAATGCATTTCACTACTATCAATAAATTGATTATATCAAAGCGCATATTCAACAGCTCAAGAATGTGCTTTTTATCATGCATTCGTAGCTTTTCGAGCAATGCAGTGAATTGGGCGAACACAAAATTGTCCAAGGCAATCTCAAACTCCTCCAAGCTGTCGTATTCCATGCCAAAAACCTCAGCATAGCTGCTTGATGCCATGACAGTGTTCACATCAGCAATTGTTTCTGTTTCAAGCAGCTTTTGCAGCATTCCATCGTTTATTTCCCCCACAGTAAAGAGCAGACTTTCATCAATCTCTGCAACATGTTCTGGAAAAAACCTACTCCTATAGACCGCCTTCAAAATCTTTGCCTCGTAAAATTTAAGATAAGCATCCAACACCTGCTGAAAACTCTTTGGGCTCATTTCCCGCAACTCAGCTGCTTTTTCAATCAGGCTCTTTTCAAGCCCTGCGTGCAGTTCCCTTACACTGGCTGCTTTCTCAGCACATTCAGCATAATCTGTTTCGTTCAAAAACCCACCCAGCTCAGCCAAGGAGCGTTTCTCCGCAAGCGCCTCTTTCGCTGCTTCAGAGATGCCTTTGCTGCCCCTTGCCTGGATTCTTGCATTTGCGAATAGAAATGGCATTACCCCACCCAAACGCCTGTAGCCAATTGCTCCTAGGCCAATTACTGCTACAACAGCAATGCCAGCTCCCAACACAATATTTCCAACCATGACGAAATCACCAAAGCGCTTCAATAACCTTTTCCCTTATCGCATCCTCCTTTGCTTCAAAGAGAGCATCCAGGCTCAAGTCATAAATAACTGCTCCCTTTTCAAACCGTACGCCATTCAAATCCTTTTCAGCTTTTATATTTTTGAAATGCTTTTTGAAGAAAGCATTGCCGTAAACAGTGCAGCCGCTTGGAACCTTTTTCTTGACAAAATCCAGGTATTGCTTGCTTTTCATTAGCCTTGGAAAGCCTTTCCTGGCTTCATTCATCACTTGCTGTATCATTGCTTCCCTTGCCTCCTCAAAGCGCCTTTTTGCAGCAAGCTTTTGCTCGTTCAAGACCATTGCCTTTGCTTCCCCTGCCTTTGAATCTATTTCCTGCTTTGATTCTCGCTGTAGCAAGGCCCTTTCCTGCTTTGCCTTCTTCTCAATCTCCCTTATCTGGGCCCTCTTATGGCTATTCACTTCCCTAATCTTTTTCCTGTAATCTCCCTCTATTACTTTTTTCAGCTCTTCAATACTTCCATGCACTTCCATAAAATAACTCCTTCCTTTGTGCGATTGGAACTGAATGTTTTGCTTGCCCAATTAACCCAAAACATTCAGTCCAACTACGAGCACAATCAATGCTGCAATGAATCCAAAGATTGCTGGTGTTTCAACCTGCCCGGTAAAAACAATGCTCGGAACAAATGCATCCTGGTTCTTTGCACTGCTTGCAATGCCAGCTGAAGCAACCAATCCCTGGAATACAGCTGAGATGCCCGTAACAGCAACAATTGCGCCTGCAGCCAACATTACCATGCCCTGTGCAAAGCTTACCTCTTGGCCTGTCGCACCCAGCAGCCCAGCGCCCATTACAATGAAGAGCGCGGTAATGAACCCATAGATTGTCTGCGTTTGTGGTAGTGACTGTAATACCAATGCATTCTTGAAGTTTTCCTTGTTTTCTGCAACTGCTCCTGCTCCAGATACACCGGCTGCCCTAAGGCCTATCGCGGTGCAAACCCCTGGCACGCCCAATGCTATTGCTGCTCCCAACACTGCTAAAAAAGTCCCCATTCCTATAGCCATTTACTCACCTCCAATTGTTTTTTCTCTTTTTGCATAAAATGGCCTGTAGAGCCTTCCCCCGCCGTCATAGAACTTCTGGAAAAATTCCAAAAAATGAAGTCTCAGAGCATGGATAAATGCCCCCAAACCGTTCATAATCATATTGAAGAAATGCCCGCCAAGGAAAACAATAATTGCAAGGGGTAGCCCGATTACCGGCACCATATCATTGACAAGCAGCGCCATAAAGTTTACAGCAAGTGCAATGCCTGCCGTACCAATTGCCAAGGCTGTTAGGCGGGCATAGCTGAATATGTCCCCAATAAAACCGCTAAAGTCAAAGATTGAGAGCATTCCAATTACAGCACCGCCCTCCAGAACGCTAAAAATGATATTCAAAACAACAGCCAGTGCTATTAGGCCGAGGCCAACCATGAGGAACTGCTCCCCCAGCAATGCAAACACTGCCCCTGCCATAAAGAACAGCCACACGCCCTGCTTTGCAAACGCATCCCTTTTCTTCCCCAGCCTAAAATTGTCAATGAAACCCATCAAGAGCCCTATCGAGATGTGTAACGCGCCGATAAGCACTGCAAGCCCAATTATTACAATAACCTGCTTCAATGGGTCGAGCAGCCCAGGCATTTCTATTCCAATTTTTGGAAAGAAGTCGCCAAAGTAGGAGGTAAATGCCGCTCCGAGCAATGCAGTTGAAATTCCCAATGCAATCAGAACAGCCGAAAAGCTCCTTAGTTCTGCATTATATCTTCCAATGCCCCTAAAAATTGCAAAGGCAATCAATGCTAATGCAACACCATAAACAAAATCGGTCAGCATATAACCAAAGAATATTGCAAATGTTATTGCAATCACTGGGGTGGGATCTAACCCATTGTATTTTGGGACAGAGTAGAGCTCTGTAAGCATTTCAAAGGGCTTCAACAGCTTTGGGTTTTTTAGTAATGTAGGGGCGTCAGCTCTTTCATCTGTTGCAAGATAGTATTTGCCTGCCTCTCTCCCAACAATTCTCTTGAATTTACCCAAATTCTTTTCTGGCAGCCATGCCTCCATTACAGTAAAACTGTTCCCTGCTTTCAACTGTTGCAGGGCTTTTGCCCTTTCAACGCATACTCCAAGCTCTTCTGCAAGCACCTCAAGCTTCTCCCAATACATCTTTGCCGTGTTCTGCAAATAGAGCCTTATTTCCCGTGTTCTCTTTACCAGTTCAATCCTCTCTTGCTCCAATTCCCTAATAATTTCCCTTGGCTTTTTATCAGTAAACCTTACACTGAGCGGCTCAAAGCCAATGCTGTGCAATTCCTTTTCAATGCGCTCCCTTTCAGCCTGCTTGCACGCTATAATAATAAGGGATGTGTTTTCATCCCTCTCCTTTAAGAGGTAAACACTCTTTTGCAACTTTGCCCCTAGCTCTGCCACAGCCTTGTTTGTGATAATGCCGAGCAATACTGCAATGTTTTTGGTTGGGGAAAAAACATTGGTATTCACAGCTGGCAGAATTGAAAGCTCTTCTATCTCAAAACCGATTTCACTTATTCTTTGCCCTATGCCTTTCAGCTCGTCCAGCTGTTTTTCTGCCTTTGGCTCTATAACATCGAGGTGTGCCTTCACTTCCCCTAAAACAGCTTCGTTTGAAAGCAGATTAACCTTAATCTTTTCTGGCTCTTTCGGGAAAAATAAAGCCTTCACAAGATTTTCTGGTTGCCTCACTGGCTTGAACTCATCCAAAGCTGCCATAAGCCTTGCCAGCCTCTGCCTCATCCCCTCTATTTCATTGCTTCCAACAGCTTCCATCTCACTCAAATCCTTTCCATCAGTTTCCTTTAGCTCACAAATGCCTGCCTCGTGCAACGCCACTATAAGCTGCTGGCTTCTCCCTTTTGAGATAACTAGCTGGGCATGCAGCATTTTGGCTGGCGTGAACATCTATGCTTCCTCCAACAGTTTCTTGAAAACCGCTTCAAGCGCCTTGCCCTTGTTTTTGGCAAAGCTTTTCCGCAGCTTTGATTCCCTCTTCTTGAAATCAGCGAAAAGCTCCTTTGCCTGCTTTTTCGCCTTTTCCCTTTCGCTCTGGACTGCTTTCTCAAGCTTTTTGGAATGGGCTAGCTTGAGTTTCTCAATTTCCTTAGCGGCTTTCTGCTTTGCTTCCTCAATTTCCTGCTCCGCCTTCAGCCTGGCTTCTTCCAGCTTTTTCTCCTGCTCTGCTTCAAAACGCTTCAAATCAGAGAGTATGGAGATGTCCCTTGTTCCACTGCTTTCCGCATTGGAAAGGGATTTTTGCATCCACCCCACCTAAAAAGCCCGAAACAAGAAAAATAAGGGAAAAACACCACTTCCTGCATTCAGGCCCTATAAAAATCTGAAATATAACGCTTTAAAAAAGTATTGGCGTTTTCACCTAAAATTTAAGTATTTCCATTGCTTTGCCCAAATCCTTTTCATTTAGCACAATCAATGTTTCGGTCCAGCTTGACATTGTTTCAACAATGTTTATGCCATGCTCTGCAAATAGGCTGTAGATATATGCAACTACCCCTGGTGTTGATTCAATTGCAGGGGCTGTTCTCAGCACTATCTGCACCAGCCCCTTTTTCTTTGAAATCACTTTCCCGGAAAAAATCTTTTCAATCTTCTCCAGAAATTCCTGTGAAGTCACTAATGTAAAGGTTCTGCTCCCTTGGATTAAGTGCGCGGGCTCCTGCTTCTCGTTGATTTCTTCAATAAGCTTCACTATGTAGGAAAATGGTGCGCTCTCATCCAACACAATAGCGCACACCTTATTCTTTATCTCAAGCTTGCTCTTCTTAAACAGCTTCATTATTGCTTTTTCATTATCCTTGCCGGGCTTCACCTTTTCAGCATACCTTCTCACAGCAACCAACACTGCATCAAAGTCCTTTTGTTTCAGGGAAGTCTGCTCAATAACCTGCCGCGCCAATTCCGAGAAATTAACCAGCCCTTTTGCCAGGCACTCTTTCACGACAGGATGCTTTTCAATGTATTCCCCTGCAATTTTTGCAGCATTCATATCCCAATAATGAGGCAAAAACAATAAAAATGTTCTATTTTGGACAACATCTGTCTATCGTGTTCTTTTTGGGGCAGAATGCTTTTAAATGCTGAAGGAGCGTTACTTTAATGCACTTCTTGACACTGAAAGATTTCGACAAGGGCTTTTTGGAAGAAACGATAGATTCGGCCATTGCCCTGAAAAAAGATTATTCCGAGTACAGTAGCGCAATGAAAAACAAGACACTTGCGATGATTTTCATGAAAACTAGTACTCGCACCAGGACAAGCTTTGAGGCAGGCATGACAAAGCTTGGGGGGCACGCAATCTACCTCGACTGCCGCACTACAAATTTCACGCTGGGAAGCCTGCAGGACGAGGCAAAGTGCGTTTCCAGGTATTCCGACATTATAATGGCCAGGGTTTTCGGGCATGAGCAGGTTGAGGAAATTGCCAAAGCAAGTTCCGTTCCGGTAATAAACGGCCTGAGTGATTCCTATCACCCATGCCAGGCCCTTGCAGACCTCCTCACTATAAAGGAGAAGAAGGACCAGCTCGCAGGTCTGAAGCTCGCCTATGTGGGCGACGGCAACAATGTATGCAATTCACTGGTGTTAGGATGCAGCAAGCTTGGAATGGAGGTTGCTGTAGCGGTTCCAAAAGGCTACGAACCAATGGAGAAGGAAGGGGCAGCAATAACTCATAGCCCGGCAGAGGCAGTAAAAGATGCAGATGTAGTTTATACCGATACCTGGGTCAGCATGGGCCAGGAGGAGGAAAAGCAAAAGAGGATGAAAATTTTCCCGCCCTTTCAGGTGAACAAAGAGCTTATGGCTAAGGCAAAGCAGGATGCGCTTTTCATGCACTGCCTGCCAGCCCACCGCGGCCTGGAAGTGAGTAATGAGGTAATTGATTCAAAGCAGAGCATTGTCTTTGACCAGGCGGAGAACAGGATGCATGCCCAGAACGCTTTAATGCTTAAATTATTGGAGGTAGGATAAAATGGTTCTGGATGGAAAGGGACAGAAATGTGTGTTAGCATACAGCGGAGGCTTGGATACCAGCGTTATTGCAAAGTGGCTTAGCGACCACAATTTTAAAGTGGTGTGCGTTTGCGTTGATGTTGGGCAGCAGGAGGATTTGGACCTTGAAAAGAAAGCCCTTGGGAGCGGGGCAATAAAGTACATTGTAAAGGACATGCGCAAGGAGTTTGTTGAGGCAGGACTGTTCCAATGCCTGAAAGCAGAGGCAAGGTATGAGGGCAAATACCTCCTTGGCACTTCAATTGCTCGCCCCTTTATTATGAAAGCACTGGTTGAGGTAGCTGAGGAGGAAGGCACAAACATTCTTGCACATGGAGCTACAGGCAAAGGCAATGACCAGTGCAGATTCGAGCTGACAGCTTACGCTTTAATGCCTGACGCGAAAATAATCGCACCATGGAGAATAAAGGAGTTCAGGGATTTGATTCCGGGGAGAAAGGAGGCAATGGAATATGCGAAAAAGCACAACATACCTATTGAAGCAACTCCCGATAAGCCCTGGAGTACTGACCCAAACATAGCGCACAGGAGCCATGAGTCCGGGCTGCTTGAAGACCCGATGTACAAGCCCCAGGATAATATGTACCAGCTCATAACCCCGCCGGAAAAAGCCCCTGACAAGGTTACAAAGCTAAGCATTGGCTTTGAGAACGGGATTCCAGTTAGTGTAAACGGCAAAAAAATGGAATCTGTGGAATTGCTGGAACACCTTAACAAAGTGGCTGGCGAGAATGGTATCGGGCTGTTGGACATGGTTGAAAACCGCTTTGTAGGAATGAAATCGCGCGGGGTATATGAAAGCCCGGGCATGACTGTGCTGTATGCTGCTCACCGCGATTTAGAGGGGCTCTGTATGGACCGTGATTTAATGCACCTGAGAGATTCGATAATGCCGCATTACGCCGAACTTGTCTACTATGGGTTCTGGTGCGGTCGCGAACTAAAAGCATTAAATGCGTTGATTGATGAATCCCAGAAGGGTGTTAGTGGAGAGGTATTCCTAGAGCTCTATAAGGGCAATTGCAGTATTGTTGGAAGGAAGAGCCCCTATTCATTGTACGATGAAAACATTGCTACAATGGAGGCTGGCGGCTCCTATAACCAAAACGATGCAACAGGGTTTCTGCGCATCAAGGGTTTGCCCTTCAGAGTGCAGGCAAGCATAAACAAGAAACTCGGCATTGACTTCTTCAAATGACCGGCATAATTGGAATTCTTCGAATCGGTGTTTTAAATGAAGCTATGGGAAAAAGGCCTCAAGGTAGACAAATTCATAGAGGCATTTACTGTTGGAAATGATTACTTACTGGACCAGCATCTGGTTAAATGTGATTGCCTTGCATCAATTGCCCATGCAGCTGCTCTCAAAAAGGCAGGGATTCTCTCCCCTGATGAGTTCAAAAAGCTCAAGCCCGGGCTAAAGAAAATAATTTCCCTTGCTGAAAAGGAC
This sequence comes from Candidatus Iainarchaeum sp., assembly GCA_017610245.1. Classification (GTDB taxonomy): domain Archaea; phylum Iainarchaeota; class Iainarchaeia; order Iainarchaeales; genus JAFCCK01. The sequence continues at coordinate 560 of JAFCCK010000039.1, read as the reverse complement.
AAGTTTAAGATTCTGCCAGAGCAAGAGGACTGCCACACAGCCATTGAAAACTACTTGACCAAAAAGTATGGTTCGCTTGGAAAAAAGATTCACGCAGGGAGAAGCAGAAACGACCAAGTGATTGCAGCTTTGCGCCTTTACAGCAAGCAAAAGCTGCTTGCTGTTGAAAAGGAAACACTTACTTTGTGCAAACAAATGCTCAGCTTCGCAAAAAAGAATGAATTTGTTCCCATGCCGGGATACACCCACACAAGAAAGGCGATGTCTTCCTCGCTTGGCTTATGGGCAGGCAGTTTCATTGAATCACTCCTTGATTCCATGCAGCTGCTTGATGCAGCCTATGAACTCAATAACCAGAGCCCTTTGGGAGCGGCAGCAGGCTACGGCAGTTCCTTGCACCTAAACAGAGCTTTTACTGCAAAGCTCCTCGGCTTCAGCAAAGTTCAGAACAATGTGCTCTATGTGCAGAGCAGCAGAGGTAAAATTGAGGCAGCAATAATTGCAGGGCTTTCTCAGATAATGCTTGATTTGGGCAAAACAGCAAACGACCTTATCCTTTT
>JAFCCK010000038.1 GCA_017610245.1 Candidatus Iainarchaeum sp. | reverse complement strand
CATACACAATTTCATCTGAAATAATGTACCGGCTTTTCAAGCTGAAGCCAGAGCTGTGCGTGCTTGTTTTCCAGAAGGAGTTTGTTGAGAAGCTGGCTGCTCACCCCGGCTTTGTGGAATACAATGCAATGAGCGTTCTCACGCAGTACTATTTCAATATTGAAATGCTTGGAAGGATTCCAACGAAAAGCTTTTTCCCAAAGCCGAATTCCGATTCAGCCATGGTGAAGCTTTCTTTCTCCCAAGAATGTGGAAAGGCAAAGGATGAGGGGGCATTCCAGCTGTTTGTTAAGTCGGTTTTCCGCTTTCAGAACAAGAATCTGCTGAATGCGGTGAAAAACAGTTTGCCCTTTATAAAAAAAGAGTTGAAAGAGCAAGGGAGCATTATTGAAAAGCTTGGATCCCACCCCCTGGCTAAAACAAAGGTGAATCTGCTTTCCTGCAGCGATTTTGTAAGGGTATTCAATGAGATTTTTGCTTAGATTCAGGTAAACTTCTCAAGAATGATTTTCTGCATCTCAATTATCCTGCTCTTTTTCATAAATTCAACTGCAAGCTCAAGCTTTCTCTTGTTCTCTGCGTGAATCTCAAAGAGGGGCTGGCTTTTCTTTACCTTATCACCAACTTCACATAGCAATAGCAACCCTGCTTTTTTGTTTGCTGGCGCACCAGCCATCCTGGCGAGCTGCGCGCACTCCCTAACATTTATTTTACTGACCTCTCCGTCCTGCCATGCCCTTACAATTTTTTTGAACCGCGCCTCCTTTATATCAGAGCTACTTAATATCTTTTTACCCTGCGCCTTAATTATTTCCTTCATTTTCTTCAGGGCCTTCCCAGAAAATAAGAGCTTTTTCGCGTATTCCACACCCTTACCCTTCTTTGTTCTTCCCATTAACTCGAATAGCACTCCAGCTAATTCGCAGCTTTTCTGCGCTAAATTGTCAAAGCGCTCCCCCTCTAATATTTGCATCACGTGCTTTGCTTCCAGCGCTGGGCCAAAAGCTGGACCAGCAGGCTCTGTCCCATCGGTTATTACTGCTTCCACTCTTATTCCCAAGCTTTTCCCTACAGCAATAAATTTTTTTGCCATCTCCTCTGCCCTTGTCCTGCTCTCAATTTTAACATCCGGGCCTACAGGCAAGTCTATTACAACATATTTCGCGCCAACACTTGCCTTTTTCGCCATGACGCTTGCAATTATCTGCCCTGTTGGGTCGAGAGAAAAAGGATGCTCTATCTTGATTATCTTGTCATCAACTGGAGCCAATTCCAGGGCCCCGCCCCAGGCGATAACGGCTCCAACCTTTCTGGTTATTTCCTTGATTTTCTTTACTGAAAGGCTAACGTTTGCTAACACTTCCATAGCATCAGCTGTTCCCGCTGCCGAAGTAATGCTTCTGCTGCTTGTTTTAGGGATACGGTAGCCGGCAGCTGCAATTATCGGCACTATGATCATTGTTGTCCTGCCATTTGTGCCGCCAATGCAGTGCTTGTCAAGTATTGACCCTTTCAGCCTTATCTGCAAGCCATCCTGCGCCAGTGCTTTTGTCATCGCGACAGTTTCCTCAAGGTTGTAGTCATGGATGTAGACAGCGCTAACAAACGCTGCTGCTTCGATTTCACTCAGCTTGTTGTCTCCCATGTCGCGTACAATTGCTTTAATCTCCTCCTCGCTCAGGGCGTTGCCATCAAGCTTTCTCTTTATGAAGCGGACGCTTTCAGGAGGGGCCACAGCCTGCACCTGCACGCTCTCCCCTTTCCTCACCTTCAACTTTTCCTGCACGTCCTTGAACATCCCCACTTCATTTTCCTTGAGCATTGTTTCCGTTACATCAACAACGCAGGCAGTCTTTTTCCTTGTCCGTGGGGAGTATATCTCAACCCTGTCCAAGGGGAACAGCCCAAGCTCTTTCGCATCATTGAGATTGAGGATAGCAATCATCTTCCCCGCCTCAATGTCAAAGAGCTTTGCCTTCATCTTCTCTACATACTGCTTCATGGGAACCAGAATAAGAAAGGGGCAAAGAGTTATTTAAGTTTTGCCTTTGTGAATGAAGAGCCTGTCCTAGTTCCTAAAGTTTAATATACTGAATAATCCCATATTCTTTCATGGCAGAACCCATTTTGGTTGGGGTAAAGCACAAGCTCTGGTTTTTGAAATATGCCAAAAAACTGCTTAAGGGAATTCCTGGAAAAACAATTGCGCTTGAGATTGATAAGGCAGAATTAAGGCTGTTTGAGCAGATAGCAGCGATGAATCCCATCAGCAGATGGATTAGATTGAGACGCCTTTATCCTGACAAAAGATTCTTCTACCATCTGACAGTCTTTGCAAAGAAAAAAGGGCTTGAGGTAATTCCAATAGATTCAAGGTATGCAAAAGAAAAGATTAGGAAGTCAAAGGGAAAGTTAAGGAGATTAATCATTGCCCCTGCGAGGGAAAACCATTTCATGTATATGATTAGAAAAACAAAACCAGACATTGTTGTTCTTGGGGACGACCACCTGAAAATTTCCATGCAGATGTATTTCCCAAGAGTTATTGCCCCAGAGGATTACGCGCCAAAAAAAGAGATTAGAAAGAGGGCTCCAGCCATCGCTCTCCCAGACCTTTACAGGAAAGAGAGGGAAGAATACCTGCAAAGAAAACAGCAGAGGCAGAGAATGCGCAGGCACAGGCTGGCATAGCAGCAGCGCGCTTAATGCTTTTGCTTGCCCAGTTCAGCAACAACCTTTTCAACCAATTTCCCAGGGCTGCTCTCATAGATTATTTTAGTATCGTACTTCTTGGCAAACATTTCCTCAAGCTCTTTTGCCTTGTCCGCTACTCCCCCAGTGCCAGTCAAAACACCAGTCAGTTTTTCCTCGGCATAGGCAGCAGCAAATTCTATGAGCGTGCCGACCCTGCCGCTTACAATTATTGCCGCATCGCAGCTCCTCACAAGAACAACATTCCGCCCTGTCAAGCCAAAGCCAGTGTAAATAACAGAGGAGCAGCTATCCACAGGCATCTTATATTCTTCAACATGCTCTTTTTCATTTTTGGCAGGGCTAACGCCAATTACAGTGCCACCTGCCTCCTTGCAAGCCTCTGCAGCAGCGAGCGGCACGCCAATTGTTGCACCGTAAACAAGAATACAGCTATTTTCAGCAATTGCCCTGCCGAGTGCCTTAGCTTTCTCCAAAATCTCTTCCTGGTGTGAGCCAGCAGCAGAGCCCATCACGCCAATTTTGAAAGCCCTTTTAGCCATTACAATCCGCCGATTTCCTTGTTCAGTTCCTTGATTACTTTTACTGCTGCTCCAGCAAAGTCATCTGTTCCCTGCTTTTCGTAAGCATAATTAATGCCGCTGCTTGAATTAATGCGTGCAATTTTGAGGTTGTAGCCGGCTTTTTTCAGCGCTGCTATTACTTCTGCTGCTGAACCGCCCTGCGCCCCCACTCCTGGAATAAGCAGCGGCACTTGCTTACCGCTTTCAACAAAAGCCCTTACAACCGCTTCTAGCTCCTGCATGGAAGTAGCCCCCACAACTGCCCCAACATTTCCCAAAGCAGTGTCAGCCCATTTAACAATGCTATCGCTCACCCATTCAAAATTTTTTTTGCCCCCAGCCTCAATGTCCTGGAAGTCGCTCGCACCAGGGTTTGAGGTGCGGTTGAGTATATAAACACCCCTCTCTTTTCCAATTGTTTCCTCAATGAAGGGCATTACGCTGTCAGTGCCCATGTAGGGAGCAATTGTAACGCAATCAGCTTCCCAAAAATCAAAAACTTCTTTTGCATAGGCTTTGCTTGTTTTTCCAATGTCCCCCCTTTTTGCATCCAAGATAAGTGGAATTCCCTCTTTCTTCACTAGCTTGCAGACTTTCTTCAAGGCATCCAATCCCTCAAAACCATACTGGGCATAGAAAGCATAGTTTGGTTTTACAGCTGCAGGCAGTGCTCCCTCGCTCTTGCACGCTTCAATTATTTGTTCATAGAATCTTGTGATTTTTGCTTCAGTGCTTCCATGCTCTATTGGAATCCTTTCAAGTACGGGATCAGCGCCCATACAAACAATTGAGTTTGTTTTATCGCTGCCCCTAATCAGCAAATCCACATAGTTCATTTTCTTGCCCCACTCCATTTTTCTGGGTCTTTAAAATACTCACTGATATCAGTGTGCTGCTCTTCCGTAATCTTTCCACTCTGCTTCAGAATGTCAAGCATCTCGCTTATAGTGAAAACCGCGTGCAGCTTATAGCCCTTTGCTTCTACTTCCTGCTTACCACCCTGCTCCCTGTCAACCAAAACAACAATATCCTTTACCTTCAGCCCAGCTTCCTCCAATGGCTGGATTGCCTCAAATTTGCTGCTGCCAGTTGTAATAAGGTCATCGTAAACAAGCACGGTTTCCCCTTCCTTAAAAACCCCTTCTATTGCTCTCTTTGTGCCATAGCCCTTCTGCTCTTTTCTGGGGTAAATCATTGGATAGTTTGCCTGCAAACTTACAGCAGTTGCAATGCTGATTGCAGCATATGGAATTCCAGCTATCTTATCAAAGTGCAATGGTTTCGTAATCCTAATCAGTTCAGATGCAACATTTCTCAGAACATTGGGATATGAAACCAAAATACGCAGATCAATGTAGATTGGGCTGAGCAGCCCGCTCTTAAGGGTGAATTCCCCGAATTTTACCGCACCAATATCAAACAGCTCAACACATAATTTTTCTTTTGTACTCATTACTATCACTCCCTTAATCTTCTAATTGTTTTTTTCTCAAGGTCTATTTCAAAGGTCCCGGCATTTGAGAACCTGATTTGGCCCGGTATAAGCCCGCTCGGCGGCATGTGAAAAACAATTTTCCCATTTCGGCTTCGCTGATGGTCCACTTGGAGAAGGTGCTTCCCGAAAGGAATAATCTCCCCTTTCCTTAGTCTCCTGATGTGCTCAGTGGTTATTGTTGGGGTCCTGCCTTTGCCTGTGTTGCGCAAAGCAGCTTTTCCCCTTTGTCCTTTTTGCCACCCCTTTCCAGCTTTTCCTTTTCTGCGCTTTGGGCTCATTCCAACCTAATCTCCTTTCCCCCAACAAAAGTTTTTTCTACTGCCCCCTTCAGCTTCCAAGTGGAGAAGGGGCTCCAGTTGCATTTAGTGTAGAGGGAACCGCTTTTAATTGTTATTTCTTTCTCCAAATCAATCAGCACCAAATCAGCATCCACCCCTTTCCTCATCTCTCCCTTTCCATTCAAGCCATACAGCTTTGCAGGGTTTCTGCAGCACAGCTCAGCAACCTTCTGCAATGAAATCTTTTCCTTATTTACTGCATCCAGCAGCAGCGGCAGCATTGTTTCGCATCCTGGAACGCCGCTCGGAGCCTCCCAATACGGTTTCTCCTTTTCTTTCTTTCTATGTGGGGCATGGTCTGTTGCAATCAAATCAATTGTGCCATCAGCAATTCCGCGCCATAAGGCAGCTACATCCTCCTTGCTCTTCAGCGAGGGGTTCATCTTGGCGAAATTTCCCAGCTCTTCTGTAGCGGAATCATCCAGAAATAGGTGATGGGGTGTAGCTTCGCAAGTTACAGCCTGCCCTGCTGCCTTGGCATCCTTAATCAGCTGCAATCCCTCCTTGGTGGAAACATGGCAGATGTGCAGCCTGTTTCCAATTTCCTTTTGCAATAGGAGGGCCCTCTCAATTGCTTTCTCCTCTGCCTCATTGCTCCTTATCTTGCTATGGTATTTTGCGCTGTCCCATCCCAATTCTCTCGCGCTCTTTGTATTTTCTTGGATTACTGTTTCATCTTCCGCATGCACTGCAACAACTTTTTCCCTTTCCTTTGCAACAGAAAAAATCTGCTTAAGCTTTCCAGCATCAGTAACAAGCAAATTGCCGGTACTGCTGCCCATGAAGACCTTGAAGGAGACTGCCCCTTCAACCTTCATAAGCGCTTGCAAATTGTCATTTGATGCGCCAAAATGAAAAGCAAAATTGCACAGGCTGTCTCTCTGTGCAGCTATCCTCTTCTCATCCAAGAGCTGCTGGGTTGTGCAGCTGGGCTTGTTGTTCGGCATGTCAATTACAGTTGTAATGCCCCCAGCAACAGCTGCCCTGCTCCCAGTGTGCCAATCCTCCTTGTGCTCCGCTCCTGGCACCCTGAAATGCACATGCGCATCAATCAGCCCTGGCAAGAGAATTTTGTTTTCGCAGTCAATTCTCTTCATGGCTGGCAGCTTCTCGTCCAGCTCTGCAATTTCGGCAATCTTTCCCTTTTCAAGCAGCACCTGCCTTGGCATCAGCCTCTTTCCAAGCATTACCAAGCAGTTGTCCAAGAGCAAACTCATTTTTTCCCGCCTCTTGCTTTCCTCATTTCCTCTTTTACTTTCTTCAGCTCCATCGCAAAAAGCAAGAGCCTTACTTTTCCCCCCAGTTCCTTTGCGAGCTCATCATACAGCTTTTTCAACAGCGGGTCAATACTCTTTTTTATTTCCCACTTCTCCAGCGACTCAATCCTCTTAAATACTTCCTCCATAATCCCTTGAATTCTCTGCCTTTTACTGGGATCCTTTTTAGTATTAACTATGCCAAACCTGTCCAAAGCGGTTTTTACCACCATCCTGTTTGTAGCTCGGTGAAATCTTTCATCCGCCCTCTTGAACACTTCGCCAAATTCGCGAAACCTGGCTTCCTCTGGAAGCGATTTGAGCTTTGCCAGCTCCTGCGCCAGTATTCCCATGTCAATTCTTCCCAAAACTTCTTTTGTTACTCCTCTTTTTCCCCTCTCCCTTGCCCTGCGTTTCGCAGCCCTGGTTTCTTTCATTTCACGAAGCCGCGCTTTTGCCCTGGCAATCGCACCTTTCTTCATTCAGCACTGCCTCCAATCAGCGTACTGCTTCAAACTTACCTCTTTCCCAGATTTAAGCCTTGCGGTTTTGCCGAATTCCTTGCTCTTGCGCAGCTGCTCGCTGCTGAATACTGGACCGTCCTTGCAGACCATCAAATCATCCAAAACGCACTGCCCACAAATTCCGAAGCCGCACCTCATATAGCGCTCCAGAGAAAGCTGGCATTGCACTTTCTTCTTCACACACAAATCCAGCACACCTTTCATCATCACCTCAGGCCCGCAGCTGTAAACTATGTCTGGCTTTTCCTTGGAGAGCAATTCCTTGAGAGAATCTGTAGTAAATCCCTTTTGGCCAGCAGAGCCATCATCAGTTGTTATGTATAAGTTATCGCCTAATTCTCCCTCAAGCCCCTTCCTGAAAAGCAATTTCCCTGCTGTCTGCGCCCCCAATACAACCTTTGTTTCAATTCCCTGCTGCAGGCACTTGAGCATCAGCGGGCGCAGTGGAGCAGAACCACAGCCTCCTGCAACAATGATTGCTTTCTTCACCCCTTCAAGGGAGAAGCCGTTTCCATAGGGTCCCCTAACCCAGATTTTGCTGCCCTGCCCAAAGCCGCATATCTTCTCGCTCCACAATCCCTTGCACTGCACAGTGATTGCACACTCTCGCGAGGAAATTTTTGAGAAGGAAATTGGCTTTTCATCAATCCCGGGCAGCCAGACCATCAGGAACTGTCCAGGTTGGGCGGAAGCGCCCTTTGGGAAATCAAAGTAGTAGCTGCTGTGCTCTGGCGTTTCCTTTACAACCTTCTTCACTTCAACCATTTGCGGTAGCTCTGGCATGCTCTCCCCCTGAAATTTTCTCAATGAGTGCGGGAAGCTCCCCCACCCCTTCAATAATATAATCAGGATTCTCCCTTTCGAGCTTCTCCCTTGAATCATACCCTCCAAGGACAGCAACACTCTTTACCCCTGCAAGCCTTGCTGTTTCAATATCATGGCACATATCTCCTACATAGATTGCCTTCTCCTTTTCAATCCCATGCTTTGCAATGAATTCCTCAATCTTCTCCCTCTTATCCTGTTTGCCAGCATCAACTGCATCAATCAATCCTTTGAAGCCGTATTTTTCAATCTCATCATTGACAAGGTCCTGCTGGTGCGAGCTCAGGATTATGACCTTAACATTATTGCCCCTCATCCATTCAAGCACCTTCTTTGCATCAGGGAATGGCTTTAGCAGGTGATAATACTTTGGGAAAAGGCTATACCACAGCCTGTATTCCTCATCCAT
>JAFCCK010000037.1 GCA_017610245.1 Candidatus Iainarchaeum sp. | reverse complement strand
CAAAGTGAAATTTGAATTCCACGCACACAATGATTATGGATTGGCTGTTGCAAACAGCCTGGAGGCTGTTGAGGTAGGGTGTAGCGGGGTGCATGTTACACTGAATGGCCTTGGCGAAAGGGCCGGAAATGCCCCTCTGGATGAAGTTGTTGCAGTAATAAGGGACCAAAGCAAAAGCAGCACAAGAGTGAACGAGAAAAAGATTTACATGGCAAGTAAGATGGTTGAAACTTTTTCAGGGAAAAGGCTGGCGGAGAACAAGCCTGTTTCAGGGGAAAGCGTTTTCACGCAGACTGCAGGAATCCATGCTGATGGGGACAAGAAGGGAAACCTGTATGCGAACAAGCTTGCTCCGGAAAGGTTTGGAAGGGAGAGGGAGTACGCCCTGGGGAAACTTTCTGGGAAGGCATCGCTTGAAATGAACCTCAAAAAACTCGGGATAGAGCTGAATGCCGAGCAGAAAAAAGCCGTTCTTGAAAGGGTAGTGCAGCTTGGGGATATGAAGGAAAAGGTAACCCCGGAGGATTTGCCGTATATTGTCGCGGATGTCCTGGAAACCCCAACAAAGCAAAAGATTAGGATAGTGGACTGCGTGGTGAAAAGCGGAAAAGGGATAAAGCCAACAGCTTCATTCACGCTGCGCTTCAATGGAAATAAGATTAGCACTAGCGGACAGGGAGATGGTGGCTATGACGCGTTCATGAAAGCATTGGATGTGGCAGTGAAAAAGATAGGACTGGAGCTGCCGCAGCTTGTGGACTATGAGGTTAGGATACCCCCCGGGGGAAAAACAGATGCTTTGGTTGAGGCAACAATAAGCTGGCAGAAGAATGGAACGCGCTTTAAGACAATTGGCGTGGATTCTGATCAGGTGATGGCTGCGGTAGAAGCCACAGAAAAAATGCTGAACATAATTGCAAGGAATTAGCTAGTCAAGGCTATTTTCAACTGATTTTAAAAATCAGAATAAAAACAAAGAGGCAAGCCAGGGAGCCGCAGAACCTTTTTAGAAAAGATCCAAGTGCGGTTTAACTCGCCTCCTTAACTCCCAACACACGTTTAATATAATAGCTAAACTTTTTTAAATAGTTTTTGCGGAAGTGCGGGGCTTAGAAAAAATTTCTGGTTGCGGCAAGAGCTATTAAAACCTTTCCCTTCAGATTCTTTTATGGAAGAGAACAAGATTATTGTGCTTGACTTTGGTGCGCAGTATGCGCACCTTATCAGCCGCAGGATACGGCAATTGCGTGTTTTTTCTGAAATAGCCGAGCCTACTGCTCCCTTGGAAGAATTGGAGAGAGCAGAAGGCATAATTTTGAGCGGCGGCCCTTCCTCTGTTTATGAAAAAGATGCGCCAGAATTCAACCCAGAAATATTTTCACTGAAAAAGCCCATTCTGGGAATATGCTATGGTCATCAACTCATGGCCCAGCAGCTTCAAGGAAGAGTTGAGAGGAGCAAGGTAAGGGAATTTGGATTAGCAGAACTTGAAATAAAGAACAAGAAAGGATTGTTTGAAGGACTCTCGGGCAAGGAAACTGTCTGGATGTCCCATGGGGACAAGATAGTGGAGCTTCCAGCAGGATTTGAGGTAATTGGAAGCACATCTGATTGTGAAACAGCCGCTGTGGCAGACTTTTCCCGCAACTACTTTGGCGTGCAGTTCCATCCCGAGGTCACACATACTCCAAATGGGATGCGAATTTTGGAAAATTTTGTGCTGCGGATTTGTGGTTGCAAGCAGGATTGGACCATTGAGAATTTTGTGCAACATAAGGTAAATGAGATAAGAGGGAGGGTTGGAAACAAGAATGTTTTCCTGCTCGCTTCTGGCGGAGTGGACAGCACTGTTGCACTTGCTCTTCTCAATAAAGCACTTTCTCGCGATAGGATTTATGCGCTGCATGTTGACACTGGGTTTATGAGAAAGAATGAAACAAAGGAAGTAGAGGAAGCATTGCGGAAACTGAATTTTTCAGAGCTCCATGTTATGGATGCGAGCAACGAATTCTTTGAAAAGCTTAAGGGGGTTGTGCATCCTGAGGAAAAGAGGAAGATAATTGGAAAGCTATTCATTGAAGTGCAGAACCGCGAACTGGGAAAGCTGAATTTGAATCCCGATGAATGGCTACTTGGCCAAGGCACAATCTATCCTGATACGATTGAAACCGCCGGTACAAAACACGCTGCGCACATTAAAACACACCACAATAGGGTGGAGAGCATAAAGCAGCTGATTGAGGAGGGAAAGGTAATCGAGCCTATTGCGGAGCTTTATAAGGACGAAGTAAGAGAACTTGGAAAGCAGCTGGGACTGCCTGCTGCTATTGTACAGAGGCATCCTTTCCCAGGGCCCGGCTTAGCTATTAGGTGTCTGTGCAGCAACGGCATTGAAGAGAAGGTAGATGAATTGAATCGGAAAGTGAATGAAGTAGCAAGCAAGCACGGCTTCAATGCAACAGCTCTGCCCATTAAGAGCGTTGGCGTTCAGGGGGATAGCAGGAGCTATGCAAGGGCGGCATTGCTGCAGGGCAGCTTGGACTGGAAAAAGCTGGAGAAGTGCAGCACTGAAATCACAAATAGTCTGCGGGAAATAAACAGGGTTGTTTTTGCTGTTGCTCCCAAGGAGATTGAATCCATAAAGCTGCTGAAGGTGGAATTGAGCCGCGGCAGAATTGATTTGCTGCAGGAGGCAGATGCCATTGCGATGGAAGCAATTGAAAAGCACGGGCTGATGGAAAGAATCTGGCAGTTTCCAGTTGTGCTGCTGCCGCTTGATGTAAATGGCAAGGGAGAAGCAATTGTGCTAAGGCCTATTGAGAGCAGAGAAGCCATGACCGCGCGCTTCTTTGAGATGCCGAATGAGGCGCTGCAGGAAATTGTTGAAGGAATTCTGGGTTTGGATGGGATTGGCGCTGTTTTTTATGATGTAACGCACAAGCCGCCTGCAACTATTGAGTGGGAGTGAATCATTTCACTAATTTTTTGAAGGCTTTGGGCAGCTCTTCCATCAAATCCTCTGCACTGAACATGGTGCCCCTTTCCTCTTTCAAGAGGTCGCCGGCATAGCCGTTGAGGTAGTGCGCTGCTAAAGTGCTTTCAAACAGCGGGCTTTGGGAAGCAAAGCCTGCAATAAGCCCAGCAAGCGTGTCGCCTGTGCCGCCCTTTGTCATGCCCTCGTTTCCAGTGTAATTGCAATAGAGCTTTTTTCCGTCGCTTATGTAATCCACTGCTCCCTTGAGGGCAACAATACAGCCGCATCTCTTTGCTGCTTTCACAACATTTTCTTTTGTGGGTGGCATTTTGAAGAGTGTGCGGAATTCCTTTGCATGCGGCGTTACAACACAATTGGAGTGCAGCTTGCTTGCCGGAATTAAACGAAGGGCTGTTGCATCGAGCACAATCTTCTTGCTCCTGTTTTTCGCTACCAACTCTATTACAAGCTTCTTCATTGCCTTGCTTTTCTCAATCCCGGGACCGAGCAATATGGAATCGGCCATCTCTGCCATCTTTTTAGCTGCGGAGTATGGATGCACGATGAATGTTGGGGAGTATTTTTTAACAATCGTGAAATTCTCACGCGCTGTGCAGATGAAGATGAGGTCAGCAATGCGTGATGCTGTTACTGCTGCAAACACCAAACTGCCATGGTATTGTTTGCTGCCTGCTACCACCAGCACAAGGCCGTTCTGGTATTTGTGGCTGCCCTCTGCGGGCTTTTTGATTTTTTTGAAGATGCTTTTCGTTACTTTGGTGCATTTCAGGGAAACCATATACTTTAAGTTTGTTAAAAACAAATAAATATTAATTGATTGCCATGCACGCTGTTGTTAGCAACGCTTTTGAAATAGCCGTGAATGATTTGCGGAGATGCTTTGCCGAGCACGGTATCCTTGCGGGGAGGAGAAAGCTAAATTTTTACAAGGCCCGCGACAGCTTCTTTGCCTCGCTTGGAGCAAACAGTTTGGGGGAATTCTCCGCTTCCTGGAAATCGATTGAATTGTTCTTGGGAATGCAGAGAAATGATGGGCTTATACCGCACCGCATCACGACAAAGCTGAAGCCCCACTACCATAGGGTTGTAACAGAGCCGCTTGATGGGAACGCCCTGCTCGTGATTGCTTTAAAGGATTATTTTGAGAAATCTCGCGATAAGCAGTTTTTGCTCAAGCATTTTGACAAAACAAGAAAAGCGATTGAATGGCTGCGCGAACAGGACAAAGACAAGGATGGGCTTTTGGAGGAACGTTTCTTTGGCTCATGGGAGGAAACAGTTTTAAAGAGTGGAAAGGTACTGTATTCCAACTGCCTTTACTACAAAGCACTGCTCGACTTTGTGGAGATTTGCAAGGCATTGAATAAATATGAGGTGGGGGTGCGGTACGGCAGGCTTGCCGCTGCGTTAAAGGAGAAGATTAACAGCTCTTTCTGGCAGGGAAACTATTACTTTGATTGGATCGGCTATGTAAGACACGACAGCTTTTCAACAGATGGAAATGTTTTGGCCATAATGTTTGGCTTAGCCGACAACATGCAAAGCCAGATGATTGAGAACAAGATAAAACAGCACCAGCTGAACAAGGTGCCCTTGCAGTTAAACTATCCGCTCTACCCTTTTTGGAGAATTCCCCCTGGGCTTTTTCCACTGGATGCCTACCACTACCACAATGGGAGTAGTTGGTTGTGGCTTGGCTGCCTGAATGCGATTGCCTTGGACAAAATTGGCTGGCGAAAAGATGCAAAGGAGGAGCTGAAGAAGATAGCCTCCATAATAAACAGCAATGGTTCAGTGCATGAGGTTTTTTTGGATGGAAAGCCTGTGAATTCGCTGTTTTTGCGCTCAGAGCCCTTCTTTGCCTGGAGCTCTGGGCTTTTTGTCAAAGCAGTTCGGGAAATTTCAGGCAAAGGAATAAAAAACTAATCTTCTTTCTTTTATTTCTCCTTAAAAAATCGTCTTTTTGCAGGTGTTTCCTTGGAAAAAAACGGCAGGAAAGAGAGCAGCGGCCCTGGACAAAGGAAAGGGCGCTTTATGTATGTTGATGGCCAATGGTACTGGGTGCCGAATGAATTTGAGCTTGTATATAAAACTGTTACTATTAATAAGAAGACAATACCGTTTCCCTTTGGCTTCAGGCGGAAAAATCCAGAAAAGTGCGAATTGAACTAGAAAAATTGATTATCCGGATTTGCAATTAAGCAAATAAACAAAAAATAAGAAGAAGAAAAGGAAAGGAGTGAGGTTACTTCTTTCCTAGTTTTGTGATGTATCTTTCGATCGCTGTCTGATTCTTCACTGCTGCTTTTGAAACTGCGTCCTTAAGCCCAAGACCGAAAGCCAGTGCTATGATTGCTGCTATCGCATACACAAAGGCCATCAGAATGTCCTTCATGAGGGCTGCTATCTCTTTTCCTGGAAGTCCTAGGAAAGACTCCAAGGTAGCTACCAGTGCAAAGTAAGCCACTATTCCATAGATTGCCAATGCGATATGTTCACTGAAAACAAACTTGCCCCTCTTAATGTTATTGCTGACGTACTTTCCAATGAAGAGTGCTCCCGCAACGACAATCACTGAACTGGCTATTCCAAGCAAGTAATCTTTGAATGGAAGAATTATTTGCCTTGTCACAAACAAATCTGTTCCAAGATAGCTCTCTACTGCCGAGAATCCAAAGCCCAATGCCGCTACAATCACAAAGGCCTTTAGCCAAACCGTTATAATCTGGGTAACCCTGAAGCCAAGCAAAGCGCTTCCGAGGTTGTGGTCGTCAATCCATTGCTCTAACTTTGCTGCCTCGAGAGCCTTCTTGATCGCTGTGTTTATGGCTTTTGCAACGTAGAAACCAATTCCGAAAGAGATTGCTAGAACTATTGCAGCAATGACCCCTGTAATTATGGCTGAAAGCCACACATCTACTAATGGAACCCCTGTAAGATTTGCGAAATTAACCAATGCCGTTCACCTCCTATCCTTGTTTCACCTTCCAAATCTAATTGGATTAAACATAAATTTGATAATAAGAGGGATTTCCCATATAAAAAGGTTTCTGTTGAGAAAAATAACAAAAAAAGGCTTTCTTTTGTGAACTTTTCTTTTCCCTTGCGGAACCAAGTTCCGTGGGGCATCGTGAAGCTTTGGCTTCACAATGTAAAGAAAAGTTCATTGGACCCTGCGGGAGTCGAACCCGCGATCTCGACCTTTACCGGCTTGCCTTTCAGCAAACTTGCGAAGGTCGTGTCCTAGCCACTAGACGAAGGGCCCATAAAGAGAATTCTAAATGAAAGAGAATAAAAAATTGTTTATTTTACTGGGTTTTTTATTTTGGCAGCAAAATAGGATTATAAGGCTAAAGGGTTTGTTTTGAGGCAGGGATTACGGAAAATTTATTAATTAGAATAGCTATTTTCTACTTACATGTATTTGAGATATTCCTTTGTTCTGATTTGCTTTATTTTATTGGGCTCCCATGCACTTGCTCAAAATAATGGAATTACAATTGAAATTTTGAAGCCGAGTGAAGATATCACTTATGAAAGAGGTCAAATCCTTGAGATTGAGGTTAAGGTAACTTTTCCAAGCGGCAGTACGAATCAAAATGTGGAGATTTATGTAGCTGATAGCCCTACATCAGTAAAAAAAATTGGTTTAACAAAAAATGCACAGGGCAACTATGTAGGGGA
Organism: Candidatus Iainarchaeum sp.; assembly: GCA_017610245.1. GTDB lineage: Archaea > Iainarchaeota > Iainarchaeia > Iainarchaeales > JAFCCK01. Next base: position 1,486 of record JAFCCK010000037.1, on the reverse strand, counting down.
AACGGAATTGACGTATGAGATAGGGAACAGTCTTTATATAAGGGTTGCAGCAAGCGCAAACACTGTCGGGGGCTATATGCAAGAACAGGAACTGGTTATTATTTCAATTGAACCCCTTTCTATTTCTGTTGATTTTTCATTAGTGCCGGCTCCGCCCTACTATTTGGGGATGACGATAGAAAAAATTAAGATTGATGTATTTTATCCGGATGGCTCAAGATTTCCTTTGGAGGATGTGGGAACACCCACTCTTAGGATTGGTAGAGAAATGAAAAGCCTGGATTTAGAGGAAGATGAAAGCGGTGCGTTTATAGGAGAATTAAATTATCATATTGAACTAACCGAGGATTTCTTAAGAGAGATGGACAAGAGATTGGAATTTGAGCTCATGGACATAGCTATCGAGAGATATGGCGGGGGAGGAGTAGAAAAAAAGTTTAAAATAAATGACGAGCATCCTTCGCTGAAAATAAGGATTAAGAGCCCGCAGGTGTATGAAAGATTGTTTCATAATCTAGAAATACCATTTGCTATTGAATTAACGAAAGGGGCAGAGGTAGAAAATGAAATAGTTTATTTAACTGATGACAGGGATATAGCCGATAGAAGGGAGTGCCAAAAGGTAAAGGAAGAGGGAGAAAAAGTACGATTTGAATGCATGGAAAAAATTCCCTCAATGGAAGAAGCGAACCGAATCAGCTATGTTGCTTTGGCTATTGCGGAAATTGCAGGCAAAGAAATTACGGTTTACGAGATGACAGAGCACGACATTGCAAATATTGTACATCTTGACGTGCGATTTCCACCGGAAATGGAATCTCTGGATAAAATTGCAAACGTAGTTAAAGTTAATTTTTGGTATGGCAGTAATTTAAAGCTGCAGGGCGGCTCGTATAGCGGAACAATAAATGATACGCCTGTTGAATTTGTCTGGGATGCCAAAGAAGGAGTGTATGTGGCGGAATTTGATTTACTAAGTTTGGGCGAAGGCAGGCACGAATTGGAGTTTGCTGTTGAGGGCATAGAATTGGAAAACGACTTTAGGACAGTAAATTTTGTCCCACGTGGCATTATCCCTGGTTTTGGCCCTTTGGGTTTTGAAGGGGCCGATCCACTCTTTATGGTAGTTCCAATTGTTATAGCGCTTGCAGTTTTTACTTTTATTGTGTGGTTTTTGGTATTAAGAAAAAAGAGGGAGGAAACAGTTGGTGAATTAAAAGAAGAAGAAGTAAGGCTACGCGAATTGTTGCGCAGAATCGAAATTGATTATTACAAAAGGAGATTAAACGAGACGGAATATAAAAAGAGGGCTTTGGAATATCAAACACGCTTAGAGGAAACAATCGCCAAAATAAAGGCAAGGAAAATTAGAGAAAAGGGGAAGTAAGGGATTCATCTTGTTGCCTTTTTCATAGCAGCCGCGTATTTCCCCACTGCTTTCAGCATCCTCTTTTCTTTCCCAAGATTTTTCTTTATCAAATAAACT
>JAFCCK010000036.1 GCA_017610245.1 Candidatus Iainarchaeum sp. | reverse complement strand
GTTATTTTCCACCTGGGGGAGAAATACATCTACCAGCACATCACAAACAAGCGCGAACTGCTGACCGATTTAAAGGAAATTCATGCTTTCGGCTTCTTCGTTGACCACTTTACAGTTGGGGTTGCCTTATACCTTGCCCTAACCGCTCCTAACTATGTTTTCGGCATAGTGATTTTCGTGCCACTGCTCTTGCACACTATATCGAGCTCCCTCAGCCTCAACCATTTGGATGAAGTGTATTCCAGGAAGAGCCTGTTTGGTTTTCTCCTACCGCTCTCTCCCTTGGTTGGAGTCATATTCGCATTCCTATTAACCCCTGTCCAAGAGCTCTACTACCTTCTTTTCTCCTTTGTGATTGGCGCGCTACTCTATGTTGTGATTAGGGACATGCTTCCAACTGGAAAGAGAGGCAACCTCCATGCCTTTATCCTTGGCTTTCTTGTGAGCCTCACAATCCTGCTCGCCCTGAGAGCTTTCATTGTGGTTTGAAATGAACCTTGGTTTAAAGGTTTTACTTATCTGCTCCGCATTTAGCAACCTTGCAGCAGTATCTGAGAAAGCAGAGGAGCAAACAGCAGCAACGAAGACAGCAGTAAGTTAAGCAGGGGTTTTTACACCTATATTCTTCAATTCTTTTTGGGACACTCTTTTGCTTGCAGAAAGTAGCTCAATCCCAATCAATTTCCCATGTTCATCCAAATCAAGGATTGTATCAGAATCAATCTTTTTATTGGATGCGAACTTGCCTTTCCCGATTCTTATATAAAGTGCATCAGCATCCTTATCATAAGTCATCATCATTTTTATCCCCATCTCACACTTATTATAATTTTTTTGTCCACTTCCTTTACAAACACAACCTCAACAACTCTTGTGCCAAATTCTTTGAAGACAATCTCTTTATTTTCGCTTCCCTTTGCAATGGCGGTTGGTTTCTCAAGTGTTTTCTTAATCCAAGATAAAGGAATGCTACGTTGTTTGGCCCTTTCCTTCGCATGTTTCGTTAAAACTATTTCCATAACTATAGGGCAAAAGCAACTATTTAAATCTTTTCATCAAATTTCGCTTAACAACGAACAAACAACTATTTCTGGCATGCCAGATGAAAACGCAAGCTTTTTATATAACCTTCCCCTATTTCTCCCTTGAAATGCCTTTAGATTCTGCCAAGCCAGAAAATTTTGCCCTGCTACCAGAACAGCTTTCAGGCATTGAAAGAGACATCTACACGCTTGTCCTTGAGAAATGGCCTACCTCCGCCCTTGAAATCGCTGAACACTTTGATGAGGATCTCAGTAGCAGAGAAGCGAGGAAAAAAGCGAGCACTAAATATTCCTATTACTTACAAAAGATGGTTGAAAAGCAGCTTCTTTTGAGCAAGCGCGTAGGCAATGCCCTCATAGTGTGGCCCATTCCTGCTGAAAAGCTGCGAACAATCTATGCAATCCTTGAGGGCAAGGAGGCACCCTAAAATGCTCAATTCCTTCTATGATAAATTCATCTTCACCAATGGGCTGAAATACAAGCACAACAATTTCTATTTGCTGAATTTGCCATTTGTGATTGCTCCAAATGAGCTCTTCATTGGGCTGCTGGAAGTGGAGGACGAGGAATTCGGAAGAAAGCTCTACTATGTCACAAAGGAATCCGTGAAAAAGCACCTGCTGCGAGAATTCGACCTTGACTTTGGCTTCGAGGGCGAGAAGCTCGTAAATTTCCTGGAAACCTATTTCGTTGCCAGCGGCTGGGGCAGCATCAAAACAATCGACCTTGACTCTGAAAACAAGAAGGCAATAGTGAAAGTGAGCAACAATCCCTTCAGCTCACACCTCCATAAGAGGGTTTCACAGCCCTGCGACCATTTTTTGCGCGGCATCCTTGCCGGGCTTTTCAGCCGCGTTTTCAGGGCAGAGATTGATTGTGTTGAAGTACATTGCATTGCCCTGGGCGAGCAGGACTGCGAGTTCATCATAAAGCAGCATAAGGATTTCAATGTGGAGAGCAAGCACGTGCGCCAGCAGCTTGAGCTTGACCTGTAATTATCACATCATTTGCTTTATTTAACGATTCTTTGAACTGTTTTAAGAAAACCCTGCGCCAGCTGGATGGCTGACCCAGTTTCACTTTCTTGCGCTTCATCGCTTTTTTCAAGCCCATACATCAGCTCGTGCCTTTGGAGCCTGAGCGAATTCAGTTCGTTTAAATACTTTTTCTCAATTTTATCTGAATATTTTTCATTTACAAAAACCCACACTGCATAATGGCTGCGTTCTTTGTAACCATCTTTGAATAGAAGTGCTCTTGCAGAGTGGAACATTGATGCGTAGGCACTTATTATTGCGCTTTCAAAAATTTTGTATTTAAATTCTTTTTCAGCCGTTTCAAGCTTGTGTTCAGCCATTTTAATTGAAGCTTCTGCCTTCCTGGAATCAGGCTTTATTTCAACTAGCAAACCTTCTCTTAAGCAATCTTCAAGGTTCATAGCACCACAGGCCTTTCGCCATGCAAAACGATTGAGTCATAAATGATGTTTTCGTAAAAAACCTTGTCTTTTGCAGCCTTTTTTTTCCACTCACTTAAAGAAAAGATTGTGAGGTTAGTTTCTCGCTTAATTTTCTCCCCCAACCTAAAACTGATTTTCACTGGCTTTTGTGTAATAACCAACAAATCAACATCGCTTTTTTCGTCATTTGTTCCTTTGGCAAAGCTGCCATACAAGAGCACCGACAGCAGATTTGGGATTTTTTCCACTATTTGTTCAACAATTCCAGAATCAGCCAATTGGTCAAGATTGAACAGTATTTTCCACTGCCTGCATAAAGGATTCTCCAGATTTGCTTTGTACTGGTAAGTTTTACCAACTATCTTTAGGGTTACAATATTTTTCTTTTTCATGTATTCAAAAGCAGTTCCCGATGCTCCAGGACTTATTCCAATGGCTTTGGCCAGCCCCCTAACTGAAAAGCTTTTATTTGGTTTGGAAGTAACTTCCTGAACGGCTTTCACAATTACATACTGTTCAAGCATGTTCAATATAATGAACAATTGTATATTTAAATATAACGTTATCAAGTTTCGTTATAATATAATAAACAAGTGTATTTTGGCAGTTTGCTAAATAAGCCCCCTTGCCTTCATGAGCTCCGCATTCAGCACAGCCGCCCCTGCAGCACCCCTAATGGTATTATGGCTCAGCGTTACATACTTGAAATCCATCAATGGGTCTTCCCTAACCCTTCCAACAGTGGTTGCCATACCCTTCCCCTCCATCAAATCCAAGCGGGGCTGCGGCCTATCAGGCTCCTCCCTCACAATAATCGGTCTCTCCGGCGCGCTCGGCAATTTCAGCTTCTGCGGCTCTCCCTTAAATTCAGCCATAGCCTTCTTAAACTCTTCAACACTCGCCTTCTCCTTGAGCTTCACTGAAACGCACACAGTGTGCCCATCATACACAGGAACCCTATTGCAGTGTGAGCTTATCTTAAAGGGAGCATTCTCTATGCCCTTTTCTCCCAATTTTCCCAGAACTTTCAAGGGCTCTATTTCGCACTTCTCCTCCTCCCCGCCAATAAAGGGAATCACATTCCCCTGAATATCCATGCTCGGCACTCCTGGATAGCCCGCCCCAGAGATTGCCTGCATGCTGAACAGCATTACCCCCTCCAGCCCAAACTTATCAAGCAGCGGCTTCAAGGTAATTGTCACTCCCATTATTGTGCAGTTGCTGTTCGTAACAATTTTCCCCCTTGTTTTCTGCCTCTCCAGCAGCTTCAAGTGCTCCGGATTTACCTCAGCACTCATTAGCGGCACATCCTCATCAAAGCGATGGTTCTTGCTGTTGCTCACCACAAAGTAGCCAGCTTCAGCAAATGCTGTCTCAATAGGCCCTGCCACACTACTATCCAACGCGCCAAAAACCAGCTCGCAATCAAGGTCTGCCTTGCACCCCTTCACAACCATCTCCCTTGCATACTCCGGGATATCCGCGCTCAATTTCCATCTCCCTTCAACAGCTTCCCTGTAGGGCTTTCCCGCGCTCCTCTCGCTTGCAGCCAATTCCGTTACGTCAAAATAAGGATGCCCCTCAAGCAGCTGAATGAACCTCTGCCCAACAGCGCCAGTCGCTCCCAGCACTCCAACCTTTGTTTTTTCCATACCAATCCCAAGAATCTCAATCTGAAAAGCTTTAAAATTTAATCCAAAAAGGGCGAAATTCGCAATCAAAATTGTTTAAGGGATATGGTTTTATTTGGTTATGCCTAAGAGCTCTATTGGTTGGGGGGTATGAATTCAACCAAGATTCTTTCAATCCTAATAATCATTGGAGTGGTTGCAGCAGCCTCTGCCTTAAGCGGCTTGCCCCAGACATTTTTGGCTTCCCTGCCCGCCGCTAGCGGAACGAGCGGCGAAGATGTTTTGCTTGAATCAGGTCAAACAGAATATGCCTCCATAACCGATTCCCCAGCTGGCGAAGGTAGCACTGTTTCCGGAGGGGAACAACAGAGCGAATTTGATGAAACAGAAGAGCCAGGTATGCCCAGAAGAGGCGGCGGTGGCGGTGGCGGAGGCGGCGGAGGGAGTTTTATTCCACAGGATTCCTCCAGCAATGGACAAAGTTCTTTTACAGCAGATGATACAAATGCTTCACAAGATGAAGAACCATCTGGGGAGCCTCCAGGCGGAGAAGATGAGCCCGATGAACCACCTGCGGACAGCTGTGCTGATGATTCTTGCCAGAGTGATGCATTGTCTTTTGATGGGAATGCCAATATTGCCAGAGTTGAGTATAACGAACTAACCGAAAGTGAAGCAACAGAACGGCTTGTTGAAAAAATAAGTGAAATCAGGGAAGGAATAAGCCGCAAAGAGTGGACAAAACCCCTGGGCAGTAAATATATTGATTCGATAAATGAAAACCTTGACCAGGCAGAACTATTCCTTTCCCAGGGCAATTTAATGGATGCAATCAACAGCATTAGAACAGCCTGGGAGTTCTACCGCTCATTAGATGGCCAAGCAGGGAGGGGAATACCTTCACCCGAAGAGCCTGCGTCGGTTGAGATTGTTGGTGCCTATTTAAATGGCAGAATTTGGGCAAATGGCAATCCCACACGATTTACTGTCGTAGTAAAAAACAATCTAGACCAACCTCAACAAATTAGGGTAAATGCCCAGCCAAAAGGCTGGTATATTATAATTAACTCGTTCTTCGGGATGATTACTTCAATCACTAAGGAATGGGAGCCGCTGGGTGCAGACCAGAACCAAGCCCTCACTTTAAACCCTTCTGAAACCAAGAAACTTGACTTTGAATTCACTGTAACTGGATATGATGGTGGCTATAATGCAGCGAATGTAATATTTAAAGTAGAATCACTTTCAACCGGCGATAATGACGAATATCACTTTGCCAATTCCATGTACTCCAGCCTGCCTCCTTGGGGCCCAGAGGGAAATACACTGGGCGACACAAACATTTCAATGGAAGGAGTATGGGCATTTGCCCCAGCAAGAATCCTGAGCCCAGACTTATTCACTATCGCAATGAGAAACAACATCCCTTCACAAAGAACACTCAGGGTTTATGTGCAGCCCCAGAAATTTGAGGGCGTACAATACGGGTACCTCTCCTCACACTGGGATTGGTATTACACCGACACAGGCGAAGCTTACTGGGTTGACGTATCAATAGAAGCAGATGGCAGCAAGGAGTTTAGCGCACACCCAACATTTACAACCATAGATGACACTTACAGCGGAGGCTGGTTTGATGAAAGGGCAGCAATACCACTAACCCCCATGGGCAGGGTTAAGATTGGCTTTACCGAAACCGATTCATATTGGAATCACCACCTCTCCCTGGCTGAAGGCTTCCACTACCAGCCAAGCCTTGAAATAACCTCCCCCCCGGAGGGAGCTTCATTTTATGAAGGCGAGCCGATGAATGTCATTTTCTCCTTCAAGGACGAGAGCTGGAGCGAGACAGAGCTCCCAGCAACCCTGCAGATTGAATACAGGTTAAAGGATTCAGACCCCTGGATTCCAATCATGGTAAATAGAGAAGCAATGTCTTACAGCTTCCAAACAGCTGCCCCCTCTGAATTTGGAGCATACACCCTAACAGTAAAAACAAGCTACCTCGACCAGCCCTATACCGACAGCATCAACTATACTGTCAGGTCAGCCGATTTGTACATTGAGTGGATTAAGCCAATCCAGGTGGTTGAGGATGTTCCGCTGGTGGCAGGGAAAGCAACAGTCGTAAGAGTGAAAGTAATCAACACCGGACCACCGCTTGAGGCCATTGATGTAAGCATAAATTACAACGGCTGGACAGAAACCCAAACCGTTTCTATCGAAGATGAAACAATTGTTGATTTCTATCCGCCGAATGAATATACAACATGAGAAAAATGAAAAAAGGAGATGATGTAAAATGAATAAAAGTTTGATTGTTTTGGTTGGAATTCTGTCTTTGTTTTTTGCGAGCAGTGGGTTTGCCTTCATTGTTACTGCTGATACTGCGTCAGTAGAGCTTTTAATGGATTCGATAAATGAACCGGGAACACTAAACACGAAGAATGCGGCATTTTTACCGGACAGCCTACTAAACACAAAAAGTCTGGCAGAGGATCTTCCTTTAAGCTCAGACCAAATTTGCATGAGCTTGGGAGAATTCCAAGAAAGTGAAGACTTTGAATTAATAAAATCAGAAGCGGCACAGACAATTAAATTTAAGGGAGACATTTCAAAAGGCGTTAAAATCACGGCGACATGCGGGAAAAACAAAGAAGAATTAATTCAATTGGTTCAAAGTCATGGCCTTGAAGAGGGAAGTACTGTTCAAAATTGCAATGCGTTATGCAGTGAAATCAGATGCTGTTTAATAACCCTAAAAAGAGATGTGGAAGGGGAGACCGTGGTATTAATTTCTAGAGGGGTATTGAATTCCCTTCTAATCATAGGAATAGTTTTAGTGATAGCAGGAGTTGCAATTTTAATTTTAAATAAGAAACGGAAAATTACAGGCGTTTTCGTAATCCTGGCTGGTATTTTATTTTTAATATTATATTGGATAAGCCAGTTAAGTGTGATGTATATAAGTGTATGAATGAAGGTTGATTCAAGATGAAGAAAGAATTGATTGTTTTGGTTGGCTTTCTGGCTTTGATTTCTATCGCAGTTTTGTTTTATTTTGTAATGACACTCCCACCACCACCTTCGCCAAGGCTTGTTCAGTGCTATAGCCAAATTGAAGGCAAGCTAGAGGAAATGAAAACAAAAATAGAAGCCGCAGTAATACAAAAAACTCAACAAACAATTGATTTTGAATTTAGGGGATGTTATGAACCAAGCAGAGAAGAAATTTCAATAGAAAGAGTAACCAAAGCCGAAGTTTGTAACAGTTATTGCGGTACACCACGAGATGCTTGTGATTTACTTACCTACCAACATACAGGGGGAAATGTCTTCAGCATAAGAAAATGCTTGGGCATCTCAGCAGATACTGTATTCACATCAAATGCCAATGAAAAGTGCACTGAAAGTGATAAAATGTTACTAATAGATCTTCGCAAGGAAATAAAGCAAGGAACTTATCTTCTAATCAATGCTACAGAGGGAGCAGACACTTATCCTACAATATGTGCATACTTAAAAGATAAAAATTAAGGAGATTAAAATATGGATTTAAGAACAAAGTATTTGCTTTCCATTGTATTTGTATGCTGGATTAATCTGGGCTCTGTCCACGCATCTTTTGTAGAGCAGCGTGGATGTTATTTTGTTGATATTCCCGAAAGTGTTAGCTTTTATGGTTGTAGCAAGGAATTTGTTTTAATTGGACTTGAGATCGAGGAAATTGAATTGTTGGAAGTTCCTGAACCAGTTTCTTTAATTGAAGTAACCGGTGAAGACATTGACGGACTCAAAATCTATGAGGGCAGCAAAGACGCTGGCATTACCTTCTCGGGTTATGTAATAAAAAACCCTGTTGACGGAAGATATGTATTGAAAGTGAACAATGAATATGAAATATCATTTGTTTACAATATTTTTAATCCTCCCTTTAGCTTTTATTTTTGGATAGCAGGAATTATTATAATGGTTAGCGGCTTTTTGGTCTTTTTCTTAGTTAAAAATATTTTCTACAAACTAAGTTATCCTTTAATCGGCTTTGGTTTATTCCTCAGCCTGTCTTATACACGACCTTACGCTCCC
>JAFCCK010000035.1 GCA_017610245.1 Candidatus Iainarchaeum sp. | reverse complement strand
GCTGGTGAAGGAATTCCCTGAAAAGATTTTTGTGCCCTGTTCAGCAGAATCAGAGCTAACTCTTAGAAAAGCGGCAAAGGCAGGCTTGATTGATTATGTGCCTGGAGCAAAGGAATTCACTGTAAAGGGCAGCTTGGATGAAAAGCAGAAGCATGCCCTTGATTTCATTCAAGAGCATGTGCTGGATGTGTGGGGAAATACTGGGGTGCAGCAGGCAGTAAACAAAACCGCATTCGACCTCTTGGGTCTGATTGTGGTTTACCCTGTAGAGGATGCGAACAAATTAGCGAGCGGAAAAGGTCATGTGTTGCCGGATGCTTATTTGCTCAGAAAGGGCTCAAATGCGATAGACCTTGCCGGTGCAATACACAGCGATTTTGTGCAGAGGTTTGTAGCAGCGGTAGATTGCAGAACACACCAAAAGCTCGGCAAGGACCACCAACTAAAAATGGATGATGTTGTAAAAATTCAGCTCAGCCACTAACTTTACTGGGAGGAGGAATCAGCTGGCTTTTTGTTTCCCTTTTCAATTCCTTCTCTTCCTTGATTACTTTTTCCATTGCTGCCTTGATTGCTGCTTCTTTGCCCTTAAGCTTTGAAAGGGCATAATAGTAAGCGTTGATTACTTCATCCAGCGTAAGGGCCCTCTTGAAACCGAGCCTTGCAATTTCTTTGAAATAAATCTCAACAATCCTTGTTGCAACCTCTTCATCGCTCAAAGCACTTGCCATTTACATCAACTCTACGCCTTGCTCCTTTTGAGTATATTTTCAATCTCCTTGAGTTCAACGCCCTTTCTTTTAACCCTTGCGAGAGAATAGAAATAGGTGTTTATCACTTCATCCAATGCAAGTGTCCGCTTGAAGCCGAGCCTTGCGACTTCCGTGAAATAAATGTCCAGCATTTTTAATGCGAGCTCTTCATCGGTGAGCTCCTTCCATGCGGGCTTTCTCAACGCCCTTGGCTTTGGTTTAACAGCCCTTGGCTTTGCCTTAGGCTTTCTCTTCCTTGCTTTCTTGGCTGGCTTTCTCTTCCTTGCTTTCTTGGCTGGCTTTCTCTTTGGCTTACGAGCCGGGGCCCTTGCTGCTTTCTTCGCGGGCTTCTTCTTTGGCCTCTTTTTCTTTGCAGCCTTCTTTTTTGGCTTTTTCTTGGCAGCCATGAAATTCACTTTATTTGATTAATGTGTTATACAATCTTCCCTTAGACTACTTTTTATTTATTTCGCTTTTCCCAGCTCCCTCAAAAGCGCTTCCTTGGGTACAATCAATGAAACCTTCCTTGTCCTGCCCCTAACGCCCTTTGCAGTAAAGGGAGCATTAATGAGGCTCAGGGATTCAAGCCTTGAAAGCATTGAGCGGAAGCTCCTCTCAGTAAGTGGATTCCTCAGGCTTTTCTTATATTGCTTGAAAAGCTCTCCGCTGTTGATGGAAGAGTTACTCGGAATTAGGAGGAGGAGCTGCTTTTCATGCTCTGAAAGTTCATCCAGATATTTCCGCAGCCCTGCAGCATCAACCTCTGCAAATACTCTCTTCAAGTGCTCTGGCATGAGTTTGGAGGCATTCTCCTTTTCTGCTAAACGCCCCGCGCGGAGCAAGCACTCTATTGCAATCCTTGCATCCCCTCCCAGCTTTGCTGCGTGCCCTGCAGCAACATTTATTGCCTCGGCATCAATTGCATTTGCATTGAAAGCATACTGGGCCCTTTCCCTCAAAATATCTTTCAATTGCTGCGGGGAATATGGCTCGAATAAAATGCTTTGCTGCCCTAAACTGCTTTTCACTCTGCTGTCAAGCCTTGCAGAAAGAGAGAAATCATTGCTTATGAGCACCAGCCCAAAGCGCGCCTTTTCATGCTCCACAACGCGCAGCAAATCATAGAAAAGTTTGCTTGCCTCATTCCCATACATTAATTGGTCGACCTCATCCAGAACAATGATGGGGGTAAAGGCAGCCCTCTTCAAGGCATTCAAAAGCCTTGTGTATGCTTCATCTGTTGCTATGCCCCTCCTGGGAGTGGGCTCTCCTAAAAAATTGCTTATTTCTGTGAGGATTCCATGACGGGTGTTGAATTCGAAGCAGTTAAGATACAGGGAGCGAGCACTATCACTGAATTCCTCCAGCTCCTTCAAAACATATTTTACAACAACTGTTTTGCCCGTTCCGCTTTTTCCCAATACAATGCTGTTCTGCGGCTTTTTTTTCTCTGTGACGGGTTTCAGAGCAAAAACAAGGGAATCTATTTCCGCATCTCTATGGGGAAGCCTCTCTGGCACGAATTCAGGGTAAAGGAAGCGCTCATCCTTGAAAATACTGTGTTCTTTCCCACGAGTAGCAAAAATGTTCTCTGGCATTAGAAACATTAATCATGCAAAAATGGTTAAAACATTTCCCAGGATATTGTGGATGAGAAAAAATGGGTTCAAAGCTTTTATTTGGAACAGCCGGTGTGCCGCACTCTGCAAAGGGCTCTGATTCTGTTTCTGGAATAAAGCGAATAAGGGAGCTTAAGCTGGATGCTATGGAGCTGGAGTTTGTTAGGGGCGTACATATGGGAAAGCAGACCGCAAAGGATGTTGGAAAGGCGGCAAAAGAGCAGGGAGTGGCGCTGAGTGTGCATGCCCCCTACTTCATCAACCTGAACAGCGAGGAAAAAAAGAAGGTTGCAGCAAGCAAGAAGAGAATCTGGGATTCCCTCTATATTGGCGAGTTGTGCGGGGCAAACACTGTTACATTCCATCCAGCATACTTTGGAAAAAGCTCCAAGGAAGAGTGCATGCAGGCAGTTGAAGAGGCGTTGGCTGACTTGCTTGAGAGAATGGAGAAGGAGGACATGCGAATAAAGCTCGCGCCAGAGACAACGGGAAAGCACTCTGCCTTTGGCTCCCTTGAGGAAACAGTGGAGTTGTGCAGGCGTCTTTCCGAGCTGCGGCCAATGGTTGATTTTGCGCACCTGCATGCGCGCTGCAACGGCTGCTTAAAAGGGAAAAAGGATTTTGTGAAATTGCTTGGAAAGGTTCCGAAGAAGTTTCTAAAGAGGCTGCAAATGCACGTAAGCGGAATAAATTATTCCGAGAAAGGAGAGAAAAATCACTTGAACATGATGGAGAGCGATTTCCAATACAGGGCATTGCTGCAGGCATTGAAGGGTAAGGAGGTTTCTGGGATAATAATCTGCGAATCGCCCAACCTCGAGGGAGATGCCCTGCTCTTGAAGGAAACTTGGGAGAAGCTGGGGTAATTATGGCTAAGAAAGGGGCATTTATTCATTGCTAATAAAAAACAAAGATTATTTAACTTTTTGAAAGGGAAGGTAATATATGGCTGAGGAGGAGAACACGCCTTCAAGTACTTTGGGCATGATAGATAAGGCATTTGATAAATTCAGCAGCTATTTGAGTGATAGGATTTCTGCTTTTGTGGCATTCCTGTTTTTGCTCATTACAATTGGTGCCTTTTATGGGTATCTTATTGTGCCCAGATTTCCAGAGCTGTCGTTTTATCTTTTGATAGCGCCAATCGCACTTGCATTAATCGCATACTATAATAGGACATTTGCCTCAATTCTGTTCGTCGGGCTTTTATTCTTCGTGTTTTTTATTTAAGTGAGAGGAATGGATGAAATAACATTGAGCAGCACTGAATTCAGGGCTCTTTCCTCAGACACAAGGACAGGCATCATAAAGCTCTTGAATGAGAGAAACCATACGCTAAGCGAGCTCAGCAAGAAAACAGCTCTGGCTGCGCCAACTGTAAAGCAGCATCTAAGTGTTTTGGAGCAGGCTGGGCTGATTCAATGCATTGATGAGGGCAGGAAATGGAAGTACTACTCCCTTACAAAGAAGGGGAGAAGGATACTGGAGCCGGAAGCTGGGGGTAATGTGCTGATTGTGCTCGCACTGAGCATTATTGGAATGGCTGCCGTGCTCTACCTTCTTATGGGAACTATAATTCTGGGGGCAGTTCCTGCGGAAACTTTGGCAAGAGAAAAGGATGCAGTGATAGCAGCAGGCGAGGCTGTTAGCGAAGCAGCAGTTCCAGGAGCTGCAGAAGTGGTAAGCGCTGCTCTAATTGATATTCTACCACTGCTGCTAATTGGAGCTATCTTTGTAGTATTGATGGTGGTTTCGCTAGCGAAGCTGCTTAGGACGAAATAGCGAAATTAGGTCTTTTTTGCCAACTTTGTTCCTGTAGCACGTGTGTATGCTTCTCTGTATTTTGGATCATTGGGGTCAAGAAAATCAAATCCCAATCTAAAGAATAGCAATGGATGAGTTCACTATTTAAATTTTTGCTTGAGGATTTCGTTGAACGCCGAGAGCAGGAAAAAATTTAAACCCTTTTTCTGGGAATGCTCCTTCTGGTGCTGGGAGTGAATGAACGGGGCTTTCTCTGCTTTCTCATTGTTCTTGCGTTCTCCTCACTATGGCTATCACTTTCAAGACAGGATAGGGCATTGGAAGAGCTTTCTGATGCAATGGCAATTGCGATTGAAGCGGAAAAAGTGAATTTTGTTAGAAGCTTGCTAGAGGAGAACAGCGATTTTATTGTAAGAAAGGTTTTGGAGGAGGAAGCAGCGAGCTGTAAAGAACCGCCGAATGAAATAAAGGAGAAGATAAATGGTGTCTTGCTGCAATATTTTGAGGAAGTGGAAAAGCTTCCCGGCGAGATTTCTATTAGATTCTCGCAAGGAAAAGATGTTGGATTCATGAACAGGAACAGCTCGCTGATTGTGAAAAATTTGAAAGGCATTTGCACAATAAAATACAGCTTCCACGGTGGAATAATGAGGAATGAATTTATTATGGCAGATATTTCAGGAAAGAGATTTTCACAGGAGTTTGTTCTCCCTGCAGGGTATTCGCAACAAATAGCTGGTGTTGTAATTGGATAGAGAAGGACAGCTGCATCTTGAGGCAATAATCTGCATTGCACTGCTCTTTGCGTTGATTGCAATTGCAGTTGGAGTTGTTAATTCATTGAAGGACACAACAGAGGAAAACAATGAAATGCTTTTGGCTGAGGCAAAGGCGCAGAAATGCAGTGTTGCGGCTGACGTGCTTTTCAGTAATAGTGGAGGGAAAATTGAGGTAAAAGAAAATTGCTACGCGGGGGAAGAGCACGAAGTGAAGAGTGTTTTCAACGGATATGAGAAAAAAGCCTTTTCTATTGCTGAGGAGGTAAGCTCAACCCAGGTTGGCGGCAGAACTGTGCTGGAGGTAAAGGTGGATGAGCATTACAGATAAAGGTTTTGTGTTCTCGGTAGACCTTGTTCTTACGGCAATCATGATTTTCCTAATGCTCTTTCTCATAACCGCCTCCTTCAGTGCGAAAAGCAGCCAAACTGTTGCAGGAATGAAAAGGTTTCAGCTGGAAAAGAATGCTGTTTTTATTGTGGATTCGCTCGTGAAAAATAGCGTGGAAACACCTTTGCTTGGAGCTGCATTGTTTGATGGGGAAAAACACAGGGTTAAAAGCAATGAGCTAGAGCACAATCAACTGAAAAGAGCTGTTCCAGTAGGGCCGGGGGAATTCTTTGTTCAAAGACTCTCTATAAAATGGAAGAACGGGGAAAAAGAAACAATTATTTGGGCAGAGCAGGGAGAGAAAAACTGCATTGCTTTGGACAGGATTGCATTAATCGGCGATGAATCTGTGTTAGTGGAGCTGGCACTGTGTGAAAAATAAGGGAGCGTATTCAAGCGTAGAGGCTATACTCAGTCTGCTTATCCTCCTGGCTGTTTTTCTCTCAGCCCCTGCTACACAGGAACCCAGCCTGGAGCGGCTTTACTTGCTCCAAAAGGAGCATGATTTGCTAAAGCTCTGGGCAAAAAGAGGAATTCCATCGAGGGATGAAATGATTGCTGATTTTGAATTCGCCTTTCCTGGGAAAAGTGGTGAAATCAGAGTGAATGAATCACTTACAAGCATTGGAAAACTGGGAAAAGAAGCGGTTTCCGCTGAGATGGTATTCTTTGACTCTAAGATGAATAGGGTGAAAGTTTCAGTGCTAGTTTTCAAGTAGCACAGTATTGCCTTCTTTCTTGAGAAAGAAAACTGTTTCTCCCTCAATTGCTGTTTCTGGAAAAAACACCGCATTCGGCAATTCCGCTGTAAAAACCTTCTCTCTTTGAAGAGAACTGCTCTTGACAGTTATAAGTAGTTCGCTCCCTTCCGCCTTGATAAGCCAACTTTCAATGGGTTTTGCCTTCAAGGCGATTGCTGATCCATCTGAGAGAAAACTGAGTTCATTTGCCTTAGTTTGAAGCTCCCTTGCAAAATTCTTTGCATTGCCCACATCAACCGCAAAAAAAGTAAGGGCGTAGCTTTTTTGTAGCAGCGGCAGCAGCAGGGAAAAGAAAAAAAGCATTGCAGCCAGCAGCAGCAGGTACTCCATACTTGCTTGGGCTTTCTCCATGGAAATCAAATCTTTTCAATTTCCTTGAAGATTTTTTCGCTTTTCTCCTCAATCACTTTTGTGCCTTCAGCACTTGTCTCCCTCAACTGCGAAACAAAAAGCAATACGAGGGCAACAACTGCAGCAAGAACAATGATTAACTCAATGGAAATCTGTGCCCTTTGTTGCGATAACTCCCCCAACATGAAAAAACACTGGCAAGGCGAGTTTAAAAAATTTTGCTTTAATTCGTTGAAAAACGAATCGTATGGAGAGAGGTTTTTTAATCCTTTTTAGCAAAGTGATTGATTATGAATGTAAGAGAAAGAAACGATTTGATTGTGAGCTGGCTAACCATAAGTGTGGCTTTCTCTTTGTTAGTTGGAAGGGCGTTCTTAAATATTGCTCCATTCTGGTTTGCCTTCCCAACCGCTTTGATAGGCGTAGGAGCGGGATTTGTTTTGCACGAACTTGCGCATAGGCAAATTGCGAGGAGATTTGGAGCGCACTCTGAGTTTAGGGCGTGGAACTTAGGTTTGATGCTTGCATTGGGCACAGCTGCGCTTTCGTTTTTCTCACCACTAAAACTAATTTTTGCCGCGCCCGGGGCAGTCTACATTTATGGGCCCCACCTCACAAGAAGTCAGCATGGCATAATTTCCGTGGCAGGACCACTCACAAACATTTTGGTTGCCATAATCTTCTTTATCTTAAATCTGGTTTTGGGTATTTTCCTTGCAAATGAGCTAATAAGTATTGTGCTTATTTATGGGGCAATGATAAACCTATGGCTGGCATTCTTCAATTTAATCCCATTTCCACCGCTTGACGGGAGCAAGGTACTTGCATGGAATCCAGTAGTCTGGGCGATACTTTTCTTTCCACTGTTCTTTTTAGTTTTCTAAAATTTACCTAGAAATAGTTTTAACCAACGTAAGTTGGCTTGTAGGTTGAATAGGTTTCCTGGAATTCGTTATATGCTTGCTCTGCTTCATCGCTGATGCTTGGGTTCATCTTACGCAAAACCGCTTCAAAATGCTTTTTTCTAACAGGAGCAGGCTTAAGGTTGTTTTCCTTTAGGGCAAGCAATGCCGCTTCTCTTGCAAGCCCCTCCAAGTCAGCTCCGCTAAAGCCGGCTGTTTTTCTCGCAATTTCAGATAAATTAATATCCTTACCAAGCATTTTTTTCTCAGCAATGCTCCTTGTATGAACCTTCAAGATAGCGAGTCTTGCCTTCTCATCTGGTGCGCTCACCTTTATCAGCTTGTCAATTCTGCCCGGGCGTAACAATCCAGGATCAAGCAAGTCAGGTCTGTTGGTTGCGGCAATGAAAACAACATTGCGTGAAGTTTCAATGCCATCAAGCTCTGTAAGCAATTGATTAAGCACCCTATCGCTAACATGGCTGTCTGCTATGCCGCCCCTTCTACTTGCCATGCTGTCAATTTCATCAAAGAAAACAATGGCTGGAGCAACTTGTCGAGCACGTCTGAAAATCTTCCTGATGCCCTTCTCGCTCTCGCCGACCCACATGCTCAAGAGCTCTGGTCCTTTTATGCTTATGAAGTTTGCCTCGCTCTCAGTAGCGATAGCCTTGGCTAGTAGTGTTTTTCCGCAGCCTGGAGGACCAAAAAGCAATATGCCCCTGGGCGGCCTTATGCCCATTTTACTGAATGATTCGGGTTTTTTCAAAGGCCATTCAACGGCCTGCTTCAACTCATCTTTCACTTTCTCCAGACCACCAACATTCTCCCACTTCACATTTGGCACTTCAATTGCAACCTCCCTTAGTGCGGATGGTTGAACATCCTTCAAACCGTTCATGAAATCCTTCCTGTTCACTTCCAATGTCTCAAGAACCTCTGGCGGGATTCTTTCCTCCTCAAGATTTATTTTGGGGAGATATCTTCTCAATGCTTTCATCGCAGCTTCTTTTGCAAGGGCAGCGATGTCCGCCCCAACAAAACCATGGGTTATTGATGCGAAGTAATCCAGTTCAACGTCTTTTGAGAGTGGCATAC
>JAFCCK010000034.1:8625-12224 GCA_017610245.1 Candidatus Iainarchaeum sp. | reverse complement strand
CGCCCATAACAATACCGCGCGCTATGGCTGCAGGTGGATTTCATTGCGCAATTTCTCAAAGCGATGTGTTTTCAGCAAGGGCATTGATGAGATAAGGCTGCCTGTTGCCCATGGAGAAGGGAAATTCACCGCCAGCCAGGAAACACTTGAAAAGCTTGCCTCGAACGACCAAATTGTTTTCAAGTACATAAAGGGCAGAAATCCAGCTGAAGGAGAATTCCCATACAACCCAAACGGCGCGATGCTCGACATTGCTGGGATTTGCGATTCTAGTGGGAGAATTCTTGGGATGATGCCTCATCCTGAGAGAAACATTTTCTTTACGCAGCAGGATGATTGGACGCTGCAGAAAGAGGTGCTGAAAAGAGAGGGCAAGCCATTGCCCAAAGAAAGCGCGGGAATGCAACTCTTCAGGAATGCTGTAGAGTTTTTTAAATAATTTTAGAAAAGTTTCAACTGACCTCTTTCCCTGACCGCTTTCCTGAATGCCTTGAGCCCATCTAGAATCCTGATAGCATCATCTTTTGTCCGCTTTTCCTGCGGGATGTCGATAAAAAACCTGCTCAACCTGAGCAATTCCACATGCTTTTTTCCCACAGTGGGAAATTCTTTCGCGAGGGTGAGTACGCTGATTGCCCCTTTTGTGCCCCTAACAACTAGCTGCCTTTTCCTCTGGGCAGGAGAAAGCACCTTTCTCTTCTTTGGGGCCCCAGTCAAGCGCAATTCTTTTGGCCCAGGTTTTTTAGGCATTGCATTAAAATTAGCACAGAAAAAAAGAAAAAGGGAAGGAAGGCTACTTTATCTCAATGCTGTGCCCTCTTCCCTTTGCCTCTGGGTGCTTTTTGGGGAGTGTAACTGTGAGTATGCCATTCTTGAATTCCGCGCTTGCCTTTTCCGGAATGACTTCTGCAGGCAATGGTATTGTTCTGGCATAGCTTGAGTAGCTCCTCTCGTGGAAATAGTAGCCTTCTTCCTCCTTTGATTTTTCTACCTCTTCCTTACTCTCTGCCTTGATGCTGATGGTGTTCTCCTCAACATTCAGCTCAATGTCTTTTTTGTCCACTCCTGGCAGTTCGGCAGAAACAACTATCTCAGCGCCTTTGTCCATTACATCAACCAATGGCTGCCTTTCCCCATGCATTGTAGGAAAGCCGCCGAAAACATCCAACATTCTCCTTCGCATTACCCTAAAGGGGTCCAAAAAGTCCGGTTCTCTCTGCAACAAAAACACCTCCTCTCTATGCTACATAATAATTTTGCATCATAAATTTTAAAAACCATTATTGTTCCTTTTTGGAAACCAAGCGCAAAAATAAAAAGAGGGTAGATTGGGGCATTCCAATCTACGTAAGTTCGCCGCCGCCAAGTTGCGGTGTTTCTGTATCAATCAATGAAGGCTCGTCTGCAACCAGCGCATCGTCAGCCAGCTCATCAAGCCCTTCCACAGACTGCTTCAGCCTGTCAGCCAAATCCCCTTCGGAATCAGCTTCCTCGGAATCCTCCCCCGGAAGGGCCCCACTATCCAATACAGGGGTCGTTTCATCGAGGAGGTCTGTGTCAGGAGCCTCTATTTTCTCGTCTGCCATCTCTCCAATTGCATCTGCGCTCTCCTGCAGCTTCCCATACCTGTCAGGCTCCTCAGGCTTAACACATCCTGCTGTAAGGAGCAGCAGAGGCACTAATAGAACAATCAATGCTTTGTTCATTCAGTCACCCCTACTACTAACAGCCCGCAACGCATGCGCAACCATTGAACTGACCTGGACCATCACCGGTGTATATTTCTACCGCGGTCTCGTACCTACTTGCTGCCAGGTTGATTGCATCCTGTATCTCTATTGCATCTTTCACTGTGTAGCTCATGTAGTCTGCTGCTTGGGCTTCCCTTACCTTGTCAAGCTCTTCTATGGATTCTATTGCTAGTTTGAGCTCTCCATCTCTGAAGGTCTCAAAGCCATCTTTGTAGCCTCCCCTCTCACTGCAGTTTATGTCCCTCACTGCTATAGATAGAGGTAGCACTCCCATCTCTGGATCGTTTATGCTATAGTTCAGGTGGTCTATTCCGCCGTCAACTGGAGCTGTGTCAGCTGTCAGGAACTCGTTTATGTTTTCCTTTGTCTCTATTACCACTACTGCAATCGAGCCGGCTATCTGCTGGATTGCCTGCCTTTCTCTAATTATGGCTGACATCACCCATGTCTGGTACTCAATACCGTGCCAAGTCCATGTGGTATAGGGGGCCCCTGCAAAGGCGTTTGCCGGAGGGGTAGCTTCGAACTTTATTTCTCCTTTACCATCTCCTAGGTCGGCTATGCTCCATTTGATGTGGTACAGAGCGCTTATTTGGCCCACAGGCTCAAACAGATTTCCATCCCACTGGTTGACGCCGTTCAAAAGAATAAACACTCTCCAGTGGCAATTTTCATTCCCAGGTACTGCACAGGCCGCTGCTTGGTTTGGGTCTATGCCGTCAACAGTGAATCTGTAAATTCCTGTTTCACCCCATGTAATAACTGAACCCTCGTTATCTACACTGTTTGGAATCGTCAGGCTTATAGTCTGCGCTGCATACACTATGAAACTGAACAACACTAGCAATACTGGCAATACGAGTTTCGCTTTTCTATCCATCTTGTCACCTCTTGTATATTTTACTAGCTAATAGCTAGCTTATGCTAATTTCCAATAAAATACTTGCATTTTTCATTATTTAAACATTTGGTTTTACTAAGAAATATCTCCGCCGCCCAATTGCGGCACTTCCGAGGATATTAGGTCCTCCTCCTCACTGCCGCTAAATGGGTTCTCAATAAAATCACTAAACCCGCGCAGGGAATCCCTTAACCTGTCTGCCAAGTTTTCCCCTCCTGGCGGCTCCTCTGTTTGGGGCTCCTCTACATGAGGCTCTACTGGTGGAATTCCTACCGCTCTGTCGCACTGCTGGGAGCAGCATCTGGCTGTATCACTCGCATCCAGCAATTGCCCGCCGCAGGATTCCCCTGCAGCGCAAATAAAGCCATTCATCTCCCCGCACCTTTCCTTTGCCTGAATTTCAATACATTCCCCTGAACAGCAGCGCGGCACATCGCTTGCCTCAAGCCACTGTCCTTGGCAGGATTCATTTAAGGAGCAAGCCTGCCCGCCAAGCCCGCTGCATACTCCTTCCAGCGGCTCTTCAATGCTACATTCAATTGAGCAGCATCTCAATGCATCACTGGCACTAAGCCAGTTGCCGAGGCAGTATTCCAGAGCAGAGCACACATAGCCCTGCAGCTCACTGCATGTTCTTTCAGATGTAATTGGCCGTCCCATCTCTCCCCTACATCTGATAGAGCAGCACCTGCTTGTGTCAGCTACATTCAGCCATTCACTATCGCACAATTCCTCGCTGCTGCAGATATGACCAGCCAAATCAGCGCATGTTCTTGTTATTGACCGAATTATTATAGTTTTCTCCTCAACGGCTTCGTTTCCCTTTATATCAACCGCCCTAACGGACAATGTTACTGTTCCAGAACCAATGCCCAAATCTGAAAGAACGGCATTCCAGCTCTTTTCACATTCTTTTTCCCTGTCGCAGTTATATGCAAACCTCTGCC
>JAFCCK010000034.1:0-8611 GCA_017610245.1 Candidatus Iainarchaeum sp. | reverse complement strand
GTGGCTTCCACATGAATAGAAATAGGCTCTCCCGCAAGTGCTTCCTGCGGGTAAACACTAAATTCAAGTATTTCTGGGCTTTGGTCAGCTCTGGGCCTGGAACAGCCGCTTAATAGAATCAGAAACATAAACCCAGCCAGGGCTAAGGGCAGCAGCTTTTCTCTTTCCAAGCGAACACCGCACTCATTCCTCAAAATAGTCTTCAAATTCACTGTCGTCCAGTTCCTTTTCCTTTACTGTCTTAATCTTTAGTTTGCCGGCAATATCAACCTCAACAGTCAGCTCGAGATTGCAGTCTGGGCAGTTCAGGTAGTCACCCTCATCGTACTCATTTTCGTCTATCTCAAACCTGTACTTGCAGTCAGGGCACCTAACCTTCAAGCAAATCACCTTGCCTGTCCCTAAAGTAATATTTTTTTCTAGCATACACCAATTTAAAGCTTTCGGTTTGATTAGAAAACAATGAAAAGAGGCATTTTTAGAAAGGCAGCAAGCCCAAAATAATGAGAGTTACCACCATTACAATGATGTTTCCTAGTATCCTGTACTGGAAGAGCCTGCTGATAATCTTGTAGAGCAGATAGAGATTGAAAAGGGCTATCAGGGCGAATACTGCCCCAAAAGCGTATGCTGCAGCGAGATTCCCTACTTCCACATCATTTTCGACCAGGTAGCGTATCTGTATTACAAGAGTCTCGGTTGTTGATTTGCCAGAGCCGACATCCTTGGCCAGCTCCAGCGCTAAGGGGGAAAATATTGCCGGGATTGCAACAAAGGAGATAAGCAGCCCAACTATGATGGGTATCCATAGCAGCCCGAGGGCGGAAATAATACCAGAAAAGGTTCCAGAAACAGCTGCCCTTCCCTTAAGGATAAACGCTATGATGTAAATAAGGATTGCAAGCACAAAGAAGCCGATGTAGGAGGGAAGCAGCACATTCATCACAAAGCCCCCTATATCAAGCTGCGCCCCAAAAACAAGCCCTTGGACCAGGGCAATAATGGAAGCCACAAAAACCAATGCTATTGCAATTCCCGGATTGGGCTTTTCAAATGCAGATGCAATTGCCTGCCCTGGCTTCAAAACATTAAGGTTCATTCAAAATCCCTTGTATATAGTAATTTATTGAAATATTTAAAGATTGTGTTTCTGCTTACCGCTTTATATTGAAGCCTTTTACTTCATCTAGCATATTCTTTAGCTTTCCCTTTGTAAAGTGTTTCCTCACTGGCTCAAGCAGCTTGTTGATGTATTGGGAGGCAGCTTTCTTCAAATCCGCTGGATGAAGAGCACCGCTTGAGAAAGCATCGGAAAGCTCTTCAAATGAATTGTACACAACATTGCCACCAAACCGCTTTGGCCTCTCAACCTTCATTTTATTGAATTTTTCAAAAATAATGTAGCGGCAGTATTCCAGTACAGGATTGTCCTGCAGCTCCTTCTCCGGGCAGTACGCCTTGTTGATTTTCCTCTCTACCTCCTCCTCGGAATCCGTCATGAAGATTGCTGAATCAGGGATACTCTTGCTCATCTTTAGCTCAATCTCCCTTTCCCTGCCCTCAGCATTTGTTTTCGGCAGCTGCAGTCCCATCAGCATGTGGTGGTGCACAGCAACAGGCTTCCAGTAGCCCAGCTTCTCTCCAAGCTCCCTTGCAAGGACATTAACCTTCCTTTGGTCCATGCCGAGCTGTGCAATGTCCACCCCCAAATGAAATATGTCTGCTGCCTGCATTGCAGGATAAAAAATCTGGCTCGCTTTTAGTGCCTCTGACTCCTTCCTGCCCATTATCTGGCTGCACCTCACAATTCTCTTCACCGTGCTGTTAGTTGCAACCTTCATCACCTTTCCCCAGTAAGCCCTGTCTTTTACCAAATCATCTGCCCAGACAAACTGCACCTTTTCCAGTTCCATTCCGCTTGCCTTCCACACCTCAATCATATACTTCCCGGCTTTCTGGATTTTTTCAAGGTCTCCGGAAAACTTCCCATTTGCCCAGGCGTGCCAGTCCGCTACCATCACCTTGAATTTACAGCCTGCTTTAATCATCTTATTTATATTAATAGCGCGCAACAGCCCCTGCGCTATGTGCACCTGCCCACTTGGCTCAAAACCGTCATAAGCAACTGGATGGGCCTTTTTTTGCAGCAGTGAAAGCAGCTCTTCCTCTGTGAGAATTTCCTCCCCAACTTCCCTAATAAGCTCCAGCCTCTTTTCTAGCCGCATTATTAATCACTAACTATATAAAATGAAACCCCTTTATTAAGTTTTTTATAGGGGAAAAGCGATGACTAAAGTTCTTGCTTTCGGCACATTTGATTTGCTGCATGCTGGGCACAAATTTTTCCTCCAGAAAGCGAGAGAGCTCGGGGATGAACTGGTTGTAGTGGTTGCAAGAAATAAGAGTGTTGAAAGAATCAAGGGGAAGCTCCCACTAAATGACGAGAGGCAGAGACTGGAGGCTGTAAGGGCCCTTAAATTTGTTGATAGGGCTGTCCTGGGGAAAGAGCTGGAAAGGAGATATGAAATCGTGAGGGAAATAGGGCCAGACATAATTGCCCTGGGCTATGACCAGAAGCCAAGTGAGGAGAAGCTTCGCAAGGAGCTTGAAAAGATTGGGGTTGAAGCTGAAATTGTGCGGCTGGGCGCATTTAATGAAAATGAATTCAAGAGCAGCAGGCTGAGGAAGCTCTCGCAGGCTGGGGCGAAAGGTTAAAATATGGGGAAGGAGTTAGTAATTGGGTATGAGAAAGTGGTTATTGGCTGGATTGCTCATTCTGGCGGTAGTGGTTAGTGGGTGTACTCAACCAGAACCAGGTCCAGAACCTCCAGCAGAAATTACTTTGAGGTTAGGTGAAACTGCGGAGACATCCAATTTGGAAGTTAGTGTTTTGTCTTTGGAAAAGGTCGAAGAATATGAGCGCTGCCCACAGGTTAACCTTTGCCTTCCTAAAGAAAATGCTCCCGAAGGAGAAGAATTCTATTTCTTCCAGGTGAAAATTATGAACCTTGGAGATAGCAGGGTATATATTAACAATAGCGATTTTAGCATGACCGACAGCGAGGGAAAACAGTATGAAATTGAAGTATTTGACAAAATTAGGGTCTCAGGCAGAGATAAGCGACCTCTTGGGCTGGTTCGAAGCATAGCCCCGAACCGAAGCACAGAAGGGTTCATTTTATTCACAATTCCGAAAGACGCTAAAGGTCTCAAACTGATTTATGACTTTAGCAGCACTTGGTCGGGGACGAACTCTGCTACTTGGGAATTGGATTAAATTCCCTCCATCCAAGGTAGTGTGTGGGAAACTTCTCAGCTCTAATCAGTTCTCATCAGCCAGCCTGTGCGAGCTGTGAGTTTTCTCCAAATCAATCAGGAAGTTGCTGTGGATTATATCCCTTCCAACCAATACCTTGTAGGGCATGTTTTTCCTGTCCTCAAGGCTCACTTCCACAGGCATTCTAATGCCGCGAATTTCGAACTTTGCCTTTGCAACAGCCCTCCTTATGAATCCCTCGGGAGCGGTTTTGCTCTTCACCTTCACGCTGCCCACTATAGGGCCGATGCCAGCCTTTGCCGCCACTCTCACATCAACGCTGCTTCTCGTTGCCCCAGTATCAAGCAGCGCTTTTTTTGTAACAGCGCCTTTTGAGCCGATTACAGTAACCAGTTCCACCAATCCGAGCACTTTTTTTCTACCCATTTAACTACAAAATCCTGCAAAATGCTTTTAAAAAAGAGGAATTTGGATTATGCCGAGCAATGCCAGAATAACGAGTATTATTGGCTGGTGCAGAAGGTAGATAAAGAGGGAATGCCTCCCCAAGAAGCCAAGCAGCCTTACAGCCGAAATTTTGGAAAGCTTAGGGAGGGAGAATTTACGCCTGTAATCTGGATAGAGCATATTGCCGAAAAACAGACCGAGCAGCACTACCCCCAACCAGGGCAGCAGCGGCAAATAATCAACAGTGTAGAATCCCGCTGGGATAAACCCAAGCCAGAGCAGCCAGTTGAAACCGAATGAAATGCCCTGTAGCCAGATCCCTGCCGCAATGAAGAGCAATGCGAGCAGAAGAGCCCAGTATGCTGCTTTTTCCTTCAGGAAGAAGTATGCTAAGGGGATGGAAACACCGATAAGGTGCAGCACACCAAACACAACAAAGCCGCTTGGAATAAAAATCCATGTAACAGCCGTGATTGCAAGCCCCCAACTGAATATCTTCGCGCCCCTTTTGAGGTATTTCGAGAACGGTGGACTCCCTGTCTGTTGTGAGGTGCGCGAATAGCTGAGCGTTAGTGAAACCCCCACAAGAAAAACGAAGATGAATGCCGTAATGCGCGCAAACCAAAACCAAAGAGCTCCAGCAGGGGCGAATGGTGCATTGAAAAATTGCAGGTCGGTAATTGCATTGGAAAGGAGCATCATTGCAATTGCAATTCCGCGCAGTGCATCTATCTCCCAGAAGCGGTGCTGCATTGCTTAATTATAGGACAGTTAGAATTAAAGCCCATTGGCAAAGATTAAAATATAGGAAAAACACCATAATATCTAATGCCTGCAAAAAGAGCTGCTGCAAGAAAGCGGAAACTGGGCTTATTGGAGAAAGCAGATAGGCGGCTGGCTTACCTTAAGGAAACTGCCGACACCAGAAAGGCGGGGAGGGCAGTGAAAGTGGAGGTGCAGCATACAGCAACAAAATTAAAGAAGGCAGGAAAGAGGCTGCGGAAGATGGAAGCTAAGCTGGGGCATCTTGAAGGGCTGCTCCTCCAAAGAACACCGCAATATAAAGAGCTTTCAAGAAGAGTGAAGGCTGCCAGTGCAAAGGTCGCTGCACTGGAATCGCAGGGCGAACACTTTGCAGCTAAATTAGAGGGAATTGAAAAGAAACTGGCGGCATTTCGCCGGAAATATTATGGCTGATTTTTCACAAGCTGGCAAAAGATTAATAAAGGCAAGCAATTTCGCTTAAAGCCTTTTCCCCAACCATAATCCTTTTAAACCATTAAAGGGAAAAGGTGAGCTATGAAGGCACTCATTTTGGCGGGCAGGGAAGGCAAGAGCATCAAGAGGCTCAAGCAGGCCTTTTTGGAAAAGGGCTTTGAAAAGGTCGACTTTCTGGATATAGCAAAGCTGAATCTGATTAGCAGGGGCGGGAAAACCCAGGTAGTGAATGACGGAATAATGGTTGCTGATTATGATGCCGCATACCTGAGGGCGAGCCTGCAGCTAACTCCTTTTGTAGAGCCCCTGCTTGATGAATTGAAGGAGGAGGGCATCTACACGCAGTTCAGACCCGGAGCATACTACCTCAACAGCAATGAGGCGCTGCAGCTTGCTGCTTTGAATGCTAGGGGCTTGCCAGTTGCGAAAAGCGTGCTTGTCGTTGATCCCAAGATGATAAAGGATTCAGCTGAGAGGTTTCACTACCCCCTAATTTTCAAATCTTTTAAAGGACAGATTAAAACACAAAGCATTTTGATTGAGAGTCCAAGGAGCTTGCGCTTTGTTACAAAGAGCATTAAAATGGATTTGGATGCAGTGATTGTTAGGGAGTTTGAGGAAGCCGATTTGATTCAGTGTGCGGTAATTGGCGACAAGGTATTTGCTATCAGGAGACGTTGGAACGGCAGCGAAATAGAAAAGCTCGGCAGGGGGCTGCTCTGCAAGGTTTCTGATAGGGAGCGTATAACAGCAATTAGGGCTGCGCTTGCCTGTGGCTGTGAAATCGCAACAGTGAAGATGTCCAGGGGCTTTATTACTGAAGTGATGCCTGACATAAATTTCCCTGTTTTCAACGAAAAGACTGGGGAGAATTTGTTTGAGGTGGTTGCGAAGCATTTCGAAAGCAGGGCAAAGGGCGTTAAGCTAAAGAGGCCAAAGTTCAGCCCAAGCCTTGTCGACCGCTTCCAGCGTTTTTTGGAGGAAGCATTCCATGGCTAAAGCAAGTTTGGCCATAATTGGCTCAAGGCACTACAAGCATTCAACCGTGAAAAGCCTTATTGAGGAGGGCAGAAAGCTCTTTGATAGGGTTACCTTCGCGCCAATTGACAGGGTTAGGATAGTGTTTGAGGAGAACGAGGCAAAGCTGCTGTTCAAAGGAAGGGATTTGCTTGAATATGATGTATGCTATCCAAGGCTTAGTAGCAGGGATTATGTGATGGGCGAGGCTGTGCTGCGCGTCCTCGGTCAAAGCAATGTATACAGCCCAGTTAACTTGAGGGCTTATCAAATAACAAACCACAAGTATTACACAATCAAGGAGCTCTCCAACGCAAAAATCCCAATAGTGAAGAGCAGCCTCTTCATCAGCCCAGATTCTGCAAAGCGCATACTCAAGGAATTTGGAATGCCGCTAGTAGTGAAGGTGCTGAGTGGCTTTGCTGGAAAGGGCGTTATTTTGGTTGAAAATGAGAAGCAGCTGAACAGCATCTTGGATACGGTACGCCTCTTTGATGAATTCATTTCAGCACAGAAATTCGTGAAGGGGAAGAATAGTGATATACGCTGCTATGTGATTGGAAAGAAGGTTATCACAATAAGGCGCATTGGAAAGCAGGGGGAGTGGCGCGCCAATGTCAGCAGGGGCGCCTCTGCAGAGGAAATTGCACCCACCAAAGAGATGCGCAATATCGCTTTGGGGGCAGCCAAGCTACTAGGCATGGATATTTGCGCAGTGGATTTGATTGAAAGCAAGGGCGGCTTGGCTGTAATAGAAGTAAATTTTATGCCAGGGCCGTTTAAAAAATATTTGGGAAACACTGTTACTAAAGAAATGGTCAAATTCCTGCACAAGAAGGCAAAGGAGAAGGTAGCTTAAATGGCCAAATTAAAACACAAGGGTAGGAACTGGCGGCCACCAATGAACGCAGCTAAAAAGCCTGAGCCAGTGCAGCTCTCTCCTGAAATGCGGGCTGAGGTAGGTGAAGCAGTAAAGAAGGCGCTGGCAGCAGCCGCCAAGGGAAAGCCGCTATCAGTCGGCAATTTTGGGGAGTATCTTGAACAAGTGAAGAGAGAGCACCCTAATTGGTCAAAAGAAGAAACTAGGGCCGAAGCGCGCAGGCGCTGGAGCAAACAGTTTCCATGGGTGAAGGAAAAATAGCTAGCGCAAAATAGTCTGGCTCCTCTTAGGGCCTGTGCTGATTATTTTGGCTGGCACTCCTAATTCCTCTTCCATGAATCCAATATAATCCTTTGCCTCCTGCGGCAGTTCATCAAAGTCCTTTGTTTCTGGGGCAATATTGAAGCCCTTGAATGTTTTGTAAACAGGCTTGCAGTTCTCTACAGCATGCCAATCAGCCGGGAACTCCTTCATTTCCTTTCCATTGCATTCATATGCCGTGCAAACCTTTAGCTCTTCAATCCCATTCAGCACATCAGGCTTTGTAAGCGCGATTCCTGTAAGACCGTTAAGCCGCACTGCTGTTCTTAGGAGTACTAAATCAAGCCAGCCCACCCTTCTTGGGCGGCCTGTTGTAGTTCCAAACTCTTTTCCAGTTTCCCTTATTCTGTCAGCAAGCTTGCCTTCAAGCTCTGTGGGGAATATGCCAGAGCCAACTCTTGTAGTGTAAGCCTTTACAATTCCAATTACTTCAAATTCTTTCAGCAGTCCGATTCCAATCCCAGTGAAAGCCCCTCCAGCAATTGGATGCGAGCTCGTTACAAAGGGGTAAGTTCCAAAATCATTATCGAGAAATGTGCCTTGGGCGCCCTCAAACAGCACTTCCTTTCCTGCTTTGAGGGCATTGCTTACCTCAATTGAAACGTCGCTGAGCAATGGGAGCAGCTGCTTTCCCAGCTCGCTGTATTGCTTGAAAATCCCTTCCTCAGTGAAATCAACCTTTGCCCCGTAAATTTCCTCAAGGATTTTCTTCTTGAGCGGGAACAGCTCTGCAATTCTTTCCTTGAGCTTTTCCCCGTTAACCAGTTCAACAAACCTTATTCCATTGCGGGCAGCCCTGTCCTCATAGCATGGCCCAATACCCCTTCCTGTGGTGCCAATCTTCTTCTTGCCCTTGGCTGATTCCCTTGCGGCATCAAGCGCATTGTGCCATGGCATTATTATGTGTGCTCTGGGGTCAATCGCAAGGTTTATTTTCGCCTCTGATTCAATCTGCTTTATTTCATCTACCAGCACGCGCGGGTCAATCGCCACGCCCGCACCAATACAGCATTTTTTGCCCTGCAATAGCCCGCTTGGCAGCAAGTGGAACTTGTATGTCCTGTCCCCTACCACAACAGTATGCCCAGCATTGTTCCCGCCCTGGTATCTCACTACCAAATCGGCCTTTTCTGCGAAGAAATCGGTTGTTTTGCCCTTTCCTTCATCGCCAAACTGCGTTCCAACAATGAATTTTGCCGGCATTTTTCCCCCAAGAAATCAGCCAGTAAAAGCTTTAAAAAGTGATTGGTGCTGAAAATAATATGGAAACGAAGATTGCCCTAACTTTTGATGACGTACTGCTTTTGCCGGGCTTTAGTGAAGTGCTACCCCGGGATGTTTCGCTAGAAACAAAGCTCACCAAGAAAATTCCGATGAATATCCCGCTTGTCTCCGCTGCAATGGATACTGTTACTGAAGAGGGGGCAGCCATTGCAATTGCCAGAGAGGGC
>JAFCCK010000033.1 GCA_017610245.1 Candidatus Iainarchaeum sp. | reverse complement strand
CTGAACAGGGCACAAAAATCTTTTCAGGGAATTCCTTCACCAGCCTTTCATAGTTTTCTTTCGCTCCCTGTATGTCAATCTTGTTGCACGCAATCAGCATCGGCTTGCTCTTTCCCCTTATTGCAGAGGCAAACCCAAGTATTTCTTCCCCATTCCACTCATCCGGCTTTTCGCTGAATTTCCCTTCCTCAAAAACCTCTTTAACCTGCTCCTCATTCATTCCAAGCCCGCTCAATGGCTTTGCCAATGCTCCAGCAGGATTTTTGCTGCTCGTAGCCTGCTTGCTCACCTTGCCCCAGTTCTTTTCTAGAATTCCCTTGACCCAGTAATCAACCTCCCTTTCCAGAAACCTTACATCCTCAGCTGGATCGTGCCCCTTGCATGGGTTCCCCTCCGCATCTGTTGTGCCGCTTGCATCAAGCACGTGTATGAGCGCGGAAGCCTGCATCAAATCCGACATAAAAGAGTTCCCCAATCCTTTCCCTTGCCATGCCCCTTCAATCAGCCCGGCAACATCAAGCAATGTTATCGGGATTTCCCTTATTCCGGCTTCGCACTTGCTGTTCTGCGGTTGGCATTCCTTGCCCAGCTCCTCATGCACACACTTCCTTGTCACAAAGCCGGTTCCCTGGTTTGCCTTAATAGTAACAAAGGGTCGGTTCCCGATTTCAGCAGGAACCATCGTTACCGCGCTGAACAGTGTGCTCTTCCCGGTATTTGTTTTGCCCACGATTCCAATCTGCATGTGAAGAAATAGAGCAGCTTTCTTTTTTTATTCCTATTTCCCGCATTCAAAAGAAATATTAACCAGTTTGCGCTTCTTCCATTCAAATGGGTGCAAATAAAGCTTTTGCCCTTACGATATTCCTTATTTTCATGCTTTCTTCAGCCAGCGCGCGTTACTGTGGTGAGGGTGACAGGGGAGGAAAGCTGTTGGAGTTCACTGTTAGCTGTTTTGGCAGTGGAGAGCTGATAATCTATTGCTCTCAGGGGACAGAAAGGCCCCAATGCTATGAGAGGAAAAGCTGCGATGTTGCTGGCTGCGGTCTTGATCCAGATGGTGAATATGAAACAGGCTGCAGGGCAAAGTGTGAGGAGGGGACAACTTATGTAGGAATAACCTGCCAACCTTTACCAGTTACAAGCCCTGCAATAAACATCCCTTTCGAGCAGTACAGCGGCATTGCCGACAAGAACTTTGTTGTAGAGGGATTTGCCGCCGACAACCAGTTTATTGAGGACCTCTATTTTGAACCTGTAGCTGATTGCGACCTCAACCAGGTTAAGGAAGGCCTTGGCACTGAATCTGCCTCTGTCAAAACAACTTTCAATTGCAACAAGTTTTTTACCCAGAGGGAAATAAAGCTGGTTGCAGAGGATGGCTGCGGCACAATTGCAGAAGATACAGCTTTACTCTCAATTGAAAAATGGTGTCCAAAAGAGTGCATCCCAAGAATTTACCCCCAATGCAGGCAAGGCCAGCTTGTTGAATGCATTGAGGACAACAGTTGCACTTTCCTAAGCAAAACCGATTGCGAGCATGGCTGTACCGGCAATGAATGCTGTGTTCCGCTCGGCTGCTCTGCTCTGGGCTTTGAATGCGGCTTAGCATTCAATAACTGCGATGAAAACATTTCATGCGGGGACTGTTCCCCAGAAAAACAATGCATTGAAAATAAGTGCCAGGCTTCGCTACTTGGTCTGCCTGTCGCTCCCTTGGATGGAGAGCAGCCTTTCCCATTTGGCTTCGACCCCATTCTAATTATAGTAGCAATCGTTATAGTTGCAGTGGTTGGATTAATTCTCTTTCTGCACTTCAGGGAATAGTTGCATAATATTTTATCCTTTTCCTGGGCAATTATCTTTATGGCTGCCGCGAAGAAGAGAAAACCCAGTGGGAAATCAAAGAGAAGAGAAAAACTACGAGAAAAGCGAAAAGTTCCGATGGGAAAGCCTGGCGGGAAGCATAGACACTTCACTAAATATGTAATGGTCCCAGTGGTGGCTGTCACAGTTCTTGTTGCAGGAGCCAGGGGCATTCAATTAGTTAAGGACCATCTAAAATACCGCAACAAACCAACCATGACCTATGTGAATGGGGTAAGAACCTACCTCACTGATAAAAGGCCCGAGGGAGAGAAACCAGTGGAATATTATAAGTATTCCAAGGATCGTTTTTGGGCTAGAATGGAGGGCCCGGGATCTGCGCTATTATTATATATCCCAACTGAATTCTTTAGGAATAACATCAACAAGCCAGATTTTATCAGGAAATATGGCGATTTGAGATTTAAGAGCGTTGCAGAGGCCGCTCGCGTTCTCCCAGAAAAAATTTTTAAATTGATACCAAAAGAGTTAACGCAGAAGGAAAGGGATTCCATGGTATTAGAGCATGGGAGCGAAATACCTTTGGCGGCACTTGAAAAGAGGAAAGGCAGCTGCTGGGAAAGAGCATCCATAATGTGCGCCATCCTCAGGGCCAACGGCTTTGCTGCAAGGATTGTCGGCTTTTATGGGCTTAAACCCCGTTTAATTGGGCGGGAATATACGCACTACTGGGTTGAAGTGTATGATCCCAAGAGAGGCTGGGTTGCCGTTCCAACCACAAAAAACAGGCAAATTTTAAGGCCCAGGCAACGCTATTTTACCCGCAGATCTTATATAGCAGGAGAAACAACAATGCTTGAAATGTTGGGGGCTTCCAAATGAGCACACTCTGGCCTGAGCGCTATTTCCCCAGCAGCTTTGAGGAATTCGTTGGAAATGTGGAGATAACAGATTTTGCTAGGAAATGGGCAGCTGACTGGAGCAATGGTCAAAAGGGCAAACCACTGCTTTTTTTCGGCCCGACTGGAACGGGAAAAACATGTTTAGCCTTGCTCATTGCAAAGCAGTTTGAATGGGAGCTTTTCGAATTGAATGCAAGCGATTTCAGGACAAGGGACATAATAGACAGGCTGGCTGGGGCGGCTTCGCAGGGCGCCTCTTTCAGTGGGAGAAGAAGATTAGTTCTGCTTGATGAAGTTGATGGGCTGCAGGCACAGGACAGGGGCGGTGCGGCAGCAATCGTTGGAATTCTCAAAGAAGCGAACAATCCTGTTATTTTGACTGCAAACGATATCTATGGCGAGCAAAAGCTGCTGCCAATCAGGGAGCAGTGCAAACTGCTGCAATTCAAAAAAATAAACTATTTAAGCATTGCAAAAAGGCTTAGGGCGATATTGGAGAAAGAAAAGGTTGAATATGATGCTGAGGCAATCAAGCTGCTTGCAAAGAACTGCAAGGGGGATTTCCGCTCTGCCCTCCTTGATACCCAAACTCTCTCCTTGGGCAGCATTATTTCAATTCAGGACGTTGAAAAGCTCGGCTACAGGGAAAGACAGGAAAACATTTTCAAAGTACTTGAAACAATTTTCAAGGGCAAGAGTGTGGAAGAAGTGAGGAAAGCTCGCTTCCAGAGCGATATCAGCGACGACCTCCTTTTCAGGTGGGTTGAGGAAAACATTCCAAGAGTTTACAATGAAGAGGATGTGGCAAATGCCTTTGGTGCCCTTTCAAGGGCCGATATCTTCGAGGGCAGGATTTCGCGCAGGCAACACTACGGCTTCAGGCGCTACAGCAGTGAGCTTTTCTCAACAGGCGTTGCCTTAAGCAAAGAGCAGCAGTATAACGGCTGGCTCAAACTGCAGTTTCCGCAGCTGTTGAAAAAGCTGAGCCGCTCTTCCTCTGCCAGAGCCCTAAAAAAAGAGCTCGCGAAAAAAATTGGGGGGAAAATGCACAGCAGCTCCAGAGAGGTTTCTGCGGAGGATTTGCCCTTCATAAAGCTGCTCTTTAGAGAGAAGGAGTATGCGGTAAAGTACGCAGCTGCATTTGACCTGAGCGAAAAAGAGATTGCTTTCCTGTTAGAAACGAAGTCTGGCACAAAAAAGGTTAAGGGAATTTTCCAGGAAGCGCAATCGCTGAAGCAAAGCGAGCTGCTCTCCAAAAGAAAGCCACTGCAGGCACTGGGGGAAAACAGCCTGAGGCATTTTGAGGGGAGCGAATCGGAACAGGAGGAAAGCCCAAAGGAAAGTGAAGAAGACCAAAACCAGACAATGCTGTTTTAGCACCCTCTCTAAATTTCCACTTCGAGTAATACTGTATCCTGCTCTAATCCAAAGTTCCTCAAAACTGCTGCCGAAACCTCGCCCACAACCCCTTTCTTATTCCCAATCCCTATCTCTGCCTGCCTTCCCTTCGCAAGGAATGGCAGATTTGATTCCTTGAGCGAGTATTTCCTACCTGTGTTTTCTGCAATTGCCTGAAGTGCGCTTTTCGCTGCAGTGAAGTTGAATCCCTTTCCGGACAATGCAATGCACAAAACATTTTTCTCTGAAACGCCAGTTTCACTGCGCGAATCCAATTCAAGCACTTTCCCGATTTCAAATATTTTCTGGGGATAGAGACAGTGCTTGTTTTTTGCGAGGAAATCCAACAGTTCAGGGAACAACCTCTTCCTGAATACCGCATAGTTCTCACTAACTGGATTCGCTATCTCAACAAATTTCTCTTTTTTCCCATCAAGGCCAATTTTCTCCACTTGCTTTTCCTTTGAGGTCATTGTGAATGAGAGCACTTCCTGCAGACCCATTCCAATGCACATCTCCCTTACCAAATCCGCCTCCTTTGTTTCAGGCCTTTCCTCGCCAACCACTGCAATCTTTATCGGCTCCGGTTCAATACGATCGTACCCGTAAGAAATAAGAACGTCCTCAATAACATCAACCCCATGCAAAATATCCTGCCTGTACGCAGGATACTGGCACGAAACTTTCTTCCCAGAAATTTTCACATCATACCTTGCCTTGCCCAGCAAATCAAGTATCTGCTCGTTGCTCATATCCAGCCCGCTAAATTCCCTTATATCCCCAATTTTTACTACAACCTTCTTTGGGGAAAAATCAGGGGTTACAATTTTCCTATTTGGATATTTCACTTCAACGCTGTAAATACCAAAGCCCCTTTCCGCCAAGGCAGAAACCATCACATTCAATGCGGTATTCACTGTTTCCTGGTTGTGTCCAGTTACCTCCACCAGAACCTCCTTTGTTTTCCCGCTTACCTTCCCAGTAAGCTGAGAATTGATTATCGGCGGCATCGAAGCTACTGTTCCCTTTGCATCCTCCAAGATGGGGTATCTATTATATCCCTCCAGCAAGTGCGCATACTCTTTCCCTTTTGGATGCTCCTGCAATATCTCATCCAAATCCATTTCAACCTTGTATTCCAGGGGAATGAATTTCTTCTCCCTTGGCTTATAAGCGCGGTAATGCATTGGTGCCCTCAGCTTGCTCCAGTCATACAGCCCAATCGCCGCTTCCTTCCTCTTTCTCCCAAATGTCAAGCAGACCTTTTCCTGCAGCTGAATCATCTGAACCAGGAAATTCCCGCTAACTTTCACATTCTTTACAATCGCGGCAGCAATGCAGGGCCTAATACCAGAAACGTTCTTGTCAACAATCAGCTTTACATTGCTTTTCCTTACCCTGTAAACCGGTATGCCCCTATCCCTTGTGAGCCTGCTGCGTATCTCGCGGGCAATTCCCTCTGCTGACAGCAAGTCCGGCCTGTTAGTGTCCTTCATATCAACCGTTACTATGTCCCCCGCAACAGCGTCAACCTCGCCCTTTGCATAGAGCACTGCTTCCTTAAATTCCCGCAGTGAAAGCTTTTTTCCAACAAGCTCCCCAATGTCCTTTAAGCTCACTTCAACGTTCGGCATTTACTGTCCCTCCCTTAACATCTTAGCCACCATCCTTCTGCGGTATCCCCTTCTTCCAGGAGCACCCAATTCCCGTCTTAGCCTTCTTGCAGCAGCCATCCTCTGCGCAGTTGTTACTTTTCTCCCTCTTCTTATAGGCCTTCTCATCCAACCCTCACCATTTTGCTTTTCCTCAGCCAGTTCAGGTCCTGGGCAAACAAATACCTTATATCAGAGATTCCAAGCTTGAATGCAGCCAGCCTGTCAATTCCAAGGCCCCATGCGATTGCCCTCTCCTTTATGCCCAGAGGCTCTGTCATTTCCGGGCGGAAGATTCCCGCACCAGCCAGTTCAATCCACCCAAGCTTAGGGTGCTTTGCCGAGAGCTGTACAGAGGGCTCTGTGAATGGGTAATAATCAGGATAGAATTTCACTTCCTCTGCGCCGCCTATTTCAACCGCAATCTCGCGCAGAATCCCGAGCAAATGCCTGAAATTGATTTCCTTCCCAACAACAAATCCATCCAGCTGGTTGAATTCCACCAGGTGTGAAGCATCAGGAACATCAGGTCTGTAACACCTATTTATCACAAAGTATTTCCCTGGAACTGAAACCCCTTCAACCAGCTGCCTCGCGTCTGCTGTTGTTCCATGAGCATTTGGCATTAGCCGTGAAGCGATCTTTTCACTCCACTTGTAGCCCCAGCCCCTGCTGCCCGTGCCCGCACCGTTCTCATGTGCTGCCTTTATTTTTGCGACAATCCTTTTATCAGGCAGCTTCCCAAAGCGCGGCCGCTTTAATTGATAGGTATCGCTCCAGTCCCTTGCAGGATGGTTCTGCGGCTGAAACAGAACATCAAAGTTATAGAATTCCTGAACAATCAGCCTCTCCTTCATCTCCTTAAAGCCCAGCGAAACAAGCTTTTCTCTCACTTGATTCAGGAACTGGACATAGGGCTGCCTTTTTCCAATAAAAATTCTTGGAACTTCCCCATAAACATTATATGAGCGCTTTTTTATCCCCGCAATCTGCCTGACTGCTTCCTCTCCATTTTGATTCAGCTTTGCTGTTCTCTTTACAGCTGTTATTTCCTCCGCAAGCCCTCTACGCAGCAATTCCTTTCTTTCCTTCTCTCCAATCTCTTTGCCTTCTTCCACAGCTTTAAGTGCTTTCTCCAATTCATACTTCCCTTCCAAGAGGGGCTTTTCCAAGCCCGTTAATTCAATCTGCACGCCCTTCTCTGTTTTATGAATCGAAACCCAAGCGTTTTTCTTTGCCAAGCCCATTGCAACATTGAACTCAGGGGTATTCAGCTGGCTTTTTTGCCGCACAGCTTCCATCAACCCCTTTCCGCCCAATTCCGCCAATGCCTCAATAAACATCTTTTCCGGCAGGCCCTTTCCCAAACTTGATTTTCCAGCAGCGGTGAGCTTCATCCCCCTCTCAGAATGCTCCCTCAGTTCAATCAATTGCTTTTCCTTAAGCCACTGCAATGCCCGCCTAACAGAATCAATGGGCATTGCTGCCCGTTTTGCTATCTCTTCGGGTTTCCCCTTGCCCGCTTCAAGAGCCCGCAAGGTTTTTTTCTCTATTTCGGAAAGGCTTGCAGCAACTTTGCTTGAATCCAAAGAAACCATCTCTTTGATTGCTATTTTAGAGGTATTTATTATATAAAAGATTATAAGTAAAAAGGTTTATTGTGTTGCAATGATTCATCTAATTGATTCAGCAGCTGTCCTGAACAATCCTGGGTTTTCCTTCAGCGATGAGCACCGCTTCATTACAACGCCCCTTATTGCTGATGAATTCAGGGATATGAGAAGCAGGCATCTAGTAGCGAACGCGCTCAAAAACGATTTGCTGCTACTGGCCGAGCCCAGCAAGGAAAGCCTCGTTCGCATAAAAGCCCTTGCATCAGAGCACGGCTTTGAAAAGCTGAGCAAGCCCGACATTTCACTGCTCGCCCTAGCTCTTGATTTCAAAAATAAGGGGAAGGAGTTCCTCCTAATAAGCGATGATTACAGCGTGCAGAATTTTGCCAAGCTCCTCGGCATAAAATTTGATTCCGTGATTCGCGGCAAAATTGAGAAAACAATTTCTTTCAAAAAGAGGTGCAAGGGCTGCGGCAAGCAGTTTCCCGGCACGTTTCCCGGCAAAGAATGCCCTGAATGCGGCTCGAGGATTGTGAGGGAGCCTTCACCCTAACTTTTCCATTGTAACGGCAATAAAACAAGTGGCAAAAAGCAGCACAGCCCCCGGAGGCTCAATCAGTCCCTCCAGTACGCTGAATCCGTATAGGAAGACTATCCACACCGCAATGTAGAGGAAAACAAAGAGCTTTATGCAGTATGATTTTCTTTTTCTTGCCCAGGTAAAGTATTATCAGGGCTGCGAATATGAATATCCAATGAATGTTGGCTAGCACTAGCCATTCGAAGAACGCAAAGTCCAATTGCAGTGCAGCGTTCAGTGCATGAAAGAACATTTTTATCACATTGTTACAAAGTTTGTTTCAAATATCCCCATTGAAAGCAGCAGTATTAGCCCGCCAAGTGTAACGAACTCTGACCAGAACGGGTTTATGTTACCCGCTTCAAGGAAAACCAGTGCTACGAATATGAAAAGCATAAGGCACATTCCAAATGCTGTTTTCTTCACCCAATGCATTTTTTTTACCTCAAGAAAAGATTGTATACTATGAGCAGTACTATGAACTGTATCTCGCTCACTATTACCAACTTGTTTTGCAGGCTTGGGATATCCTCAGCAAAGGTCAGGGCTGCAAACTTTGTTACATAGTATATTGCAAGAAACCCTCCAACAAATAGAACCCAGCCGCTTATTATTTCAAAGTCAACCCACATCCAGGCGACAATACTGAGCAGTATTGTCCCAGCAATGGTCTTTTTTATGTTTCTATCCCAGAAGAAAAAGCATACTGCCAGAAAGGCAAACAGATAAATAATGTTAGCGCTAACTACCCAAACGAACCAGCCAAGGTCCAGATTTAGCACTGAATAAAAAAAAAAAAAAAACATTCCTATCTATAAATATTAGTCAAAATCTTGTATTTAAA
>JAFCCK010000032.1 GCA_017610245.1 Candidatus Iainarchaeum sp. | reverse complement strand
GCAGCGGCAATAACTGGTGGGAGAATAAAGGTTTCAAACCTTAATATCAACTCCTTACAGGGCGACCGCTTTTTTCTTGATTGTCTGGAGAGAATGGGATGCAGCATTGAAAGGAAAGAGAATGCTGTTGTAGTTGAAGGAAACAAGCTGAAGGCAATAAGCGTTGACATGAATGACTATCCTGACATAGTGCCGCCGCTGGCAGTGGTTGCTGCCTTTGCTGATGGTGAGACCCACATAACCAATATTGAGCACCTACGCTATAAGGAGTGTGACAGGCTGGATTCAACAGCAACCGAGCTCAGGAAGCTTGGAGCGGATGCAAAAATAACAAAGGATTCATTGATTATTAAGGGCAATGCAGATGGATTGCATGGCACAGAGATTGAAACATATGCTGACCATAGGATGGCAATGAGCTTTGCCGTTGCTGGCTTGAGGGTAAAAGGAATCAAAATCAGCAATCCAGATTGTGTTAAAAAAAGTTTCCCTGATTTTTTCAACAGGATACGAGCATTAGGTGGTTAATTGAATGTTATTTTAATCGGATATCGCGGTGCGGAGAAGAGCGCTACAGGCAAGCGTATCGCGAAAATACTCGGCTTCAAATTTGTTGACACAGATAATTTGATAGAGCAAAATGCTGGCTTGAGCATCCCTGAAATATTTGAACGCTTTGGCGAGGAGCATTTTCGCAACCTTGAATCAAAGGCAATAAAAGAGGCTTGCTCTCGCGACAACCATGTTATTGCAACTGGCGGTGGTGCACCAATGAGAAAGGAGAATGCCGCGAATATGAAGAGAAATGGAATTGTTATTCTGCTGAATGGTAGCCCTGAGGTCATTCATTCCAGAATAAGTGGGGATAGCAACAGGCCTGCTCTCACAGATTTGAATGATGAATTCAAGGAAATAAAATTCATGCTGGAGAAGAGAAATCCCGTATATAGGGCTTTGGCTGACTTTGCTACAGACACAAGCAGCAAAACGATTGAAGAAAATGTATCTGAAATAATCGCTTTTTTGAAAGAGAGGGGAGTCGTAGGGAATGCAAAAGGTTAGGGTAAAATTGCGAAAGAATGTTGATTGCTCTTACAGCATACTCATTGAGAAAGGGCTTTTGGGCAGAATTCCCTCGCTCCTAAACAAAAATCCAGTGGGAGAGAGGTATGCAATCATATGTGATTCTCTTACAGCAAATCTTTTTGGGAAGCCATTGCTGAAGAGGTTTAATAAAAGCCGCATTAATGCAACTCTTTTCTCTTTCCCAAGCGGAGAGAAAAGCAAAAGCCTCAGTGTTCTCTCCAAACTG
Organism: Candidatus Iainarchaeum sp.; assembly: GCA_017610245.1. Classification (GTDB taxonomy): domain Archaea; phylum Iainarchaeota; class Iainarchaeia; order Iainarchaeales; genus JAFCCK01. The sequence goes on along the minus strand of JAFCCK010000032.1, from coordinate 7,773 downwards.
CAGAACAGGATGCTTGAAAAAGGCTTTGACCGCAACTCAGCCATAATTGCCTTGGGTGGCGGGGTTACTGGTGACCTTGCTGGCTTTGTTGCAGCTACTTACATGAGGGGCATTCCCTATATCCAGGTGCCTACCACTCTACTTGCGATGGTTGATTCAAGCATTGGCGGAAAGGTAGCTGTTGACCTGCCGCGAGGAAAGAACAGCTGTGGAGCATTTCACCAGCCAAAAGCGGTTTTCATTGACCTAAACTGTCTGAAAACCCTCCCCCAGAAGCAGTTGAGCAACGGTTTGGCGGAAATAGTGAAGCATGCGATTATTGCAGATGCAAAGCTGTTCACTTTTCTGGAAAACGATAGGGAAAAAATTCTGCGCAAGGATTTGGCTGTTTTGGGCAGAGTGATTAAGAAAAACTGTGAAATAAAAGCCAGGATTGTTGAGAGGGACGAGCTTGAGAGAAATCTGCGCAAGGTTGTGAACTACGGGCACACTGTAGGGCATGCGTTGGAGGTTCTTGGAAAATACAAGCGATTTTCGCACGGGGAAGCGATTTCCATTGGAATGGCTGCCGAAGCCATGATTTCGCATTACTTGGGCTTTCTTTCGCTGGGTGCAGTTGAAAGGCAGAACCGCCTTCTAGAGGGATTTGGATTGCCAACTGCTTTGCCAAACTACTCTGCTACGAAAATTATTGCAATAATGAGACACGACAAGAAGAGTGAGAAGGGCAAGCTCGTATTTGTTCTCCCTTCTTCCATTGGGAAAATGAAAACTATTAACGGAAAGTACGCAATCCAGGTTGATGGAAAGATGGTAGGAATGGTTTTGAGGGGTCTGCAATGATTGCCGTTCCAATAACAGCTGAAACAGTTGAAGCAGCATTGGTCGATATTAGGAAAGCAAACAGCAAAGCAGATGCAATAGAGCTCCGCCTCGATTTTCTGCGCGAGCTAAACGAAACAATTTTGAAAGAACTGCTGCAGGAATGCAAAAAGCCAGTAATAGTTACCTTTAGGAATAAGAATTATGGTGCCTCAATAGAGTGCACAGAGAGAATGTTTCTTTTAAAAAAGGCAATTGATTTCAATGCTGACTACATTGACCTTGACTTTGACACTGAGAAGGAATTTATAAATGAAATCGCCGAAAAGAAGGGCAACACAAAAATAATTCTCTCCCACCACGATTTTAATGAAACTCTGCCTTTGCATTCCCTCCTACAATTGCTTCAATCAATGCTTTCTATAGAGGCTGCTGATGTGCTGAAGATTGTAACATACGCCAAGGACGAAAAAGACAATGACACCATATTCGCATTGATTCGTGCTGCCAAAGCATTCGGCAAGCCCATTATTGCCTTCTGCATGGGACCGAAAGGAAGAAAAAGCAGAATAGAGTCTATTAAAATGGGGGCTTTTCTTACCTTCGCTTCCCTTGGGAGGGGCAAGGAGAGTGCAGCTGGCCAGCTTACAGTCGCTGAGATGCAAGAGGAGCTGGAAAAATGATTAATGCGAAAACAAAAGTCTGTGCGATAATTGGGCATCCAGTGGAACACAGTATGAGCCCTACAATCCACAATGCCGCATTCCAGCAGCTGGGACTAAATTACGTTTACGTTGCATTTGATGTAGTGAATGTTAAAGCTGCCATAGAAGCGATGCGTGCTTTGGATTTCCGCGGTTATAGCGTAACGATTCCGCACAAGGTTGAGGTAATGAAATATTTGGACAGGGTTGATAAGCTCGCGGCAAAAATCCAGGCAGTGAACACTGTAGTAAACAATAATGGGCTTCTCACAGGCTACAACACTGATGTTATTGGCGCAATCAAAAGCCTGAAAAGGAGAACTGAGTTGAAAGGAAAAAAGACTGCCTTGGTGGGGGCTGGTGGAGCAGGCAGGGCAATAGCATTCGGCTTAATGGAGGAAAAGGCAACCCTTACAATATTTGACAAGGATTTTGAAAAGGCAAGGAAGCTTGCCAAAAGCGTTGGCTGTTCATACAACCCAATGGAGAAAATTGATTCAAGCTTTGATATACTGATTAACGCTACACCTGTTGGAATGCATCCAAAAACAAACCAGATGGCAGTAGATGAAAAAATTCTGAAACCCGGCATGCTTGTTTTTGATATTGTTTACAACCCCATCAAAACAAAGCTTGTTGAAACCGCAGAAGCAAAGGGCTGCGAAACAATCTCCGGCATTGAAATGCTCATTGAGCAGGGAGCCGAGCAGTTCAGGCTCTGGACAGGGCAAGAAGCGCCGAGAGAATTGATGAAAGGGGTTTTGCTAAAGGAGCTTCAAAAATGACCGGAAATACTTTTGGAAAAATGTTCCAGATAATGACTTTTGGGGAGTCCCACGGCAAGGCAGTAGGGGTAGTGATTGATGGAGTAAAGGCTGGATTGCCTATCAGCGAATCCGAAATTCAAAAGGAATTGGACAGGAGAAAGCCAGGGCAGAGCAGGATTACCTCCCCAAGGAAGGAAGAGGACAAGATTGAGATTCTGAGTGGGATTTTCAATGGCAAAACCACTGGTGCACCTATCTGCATGCTTGTCTGGAACAAAGCAATGGACAGTAGCAAGTACGAGAAAATAAAGGATTTGTTTAGGCCTGGCCATGCTGACTATACCTACCTCAAAAAATTCGGAATTCGCGATTACAGGGGAAGCGGCAGGGCTTCCGGCAGGGAAACTCTTGGCAGGGTTGCTGCTGGGGCAATCGCAAAAAAGCTGCTAGCAAAAAAAGGAATGAAGGTTATTGCCTATACCAAGCAGGTTGACGGCATCAAGGCAAAAAAATTTGATGAAAATGAGATTGAGCGAAATCCCTTGAGGTGCCCAGATAAAACAGCTGCAGGAAAAATGGAGAAGGCTATTTTGAAGGTGCGCTCCCAGGGAAATAGTTTGGGTGGAATAGTTGAAATAATTGCAAGAAATGTTCCTACTGGATTGGGAGAGCCTGTATTCGGAAAGCTGGACGCTGAGCTTGCAAAAGCCCTTATGAGCATTGGGGCGGTTAAGGGGGTTGAGATTGGGGCAGGCTTTTCTGTTGCGGAGATGAAGGGTAGTGAGTGCAATGATGAAATGTTCTCCTCAAAGGGCAAAATTTCATTCAAGAGCAACGATGCAGGCGGGATTCTTGGCGGCATTTCCACAGGACAGGATATTGTTGCAAGAATAGCAGTAAAACCCACTGCCTCCATAGCATTGAAGCAAAAGACTGTTGATACAGCTGGAAAAAACCGCACAATAAAAGTGGAGGGAAAGCACGACCCCTGTATATGTCCCCGTATTGTTCCAGTTGCGGAATCCATGGTAGCGCTTGTTCTCGCTGATGCTTTAATGATGCAGGAAGCGAGGCAGCGAAACAATAAAATATGAGTTTGAGCTTACATAGTGCAATGAAAAAAGCAATCTTGCTGATTGTATTGCTGTTTGCGGCAATGCATTCCGCTTTTGCTCTTGATTTGGATTCAAAGCATGTTGCTTGGGAAGACACTGGACTGGTATTGACAGGCAGCATTGAGGCATTGGCTCAATTGAATGACGGCTCTTTTTTGGCTGCTGGTAACAGCAATGACCCTGCTCTTGGCAGCAGAGCAGTAATATACCGATTTGAACAGGAGTGGCAGAGAAAATTTTTGTCAGAGCCAGAGGGGGACAGGGCAAAGTATAGGGGGATTCACGCGCTTTATCAAGCAGCTGACGGCAGTGTGTATGCTGGAACAGAAAAAGCATTGCTTTACTCCCAGGACAACGGCAATACTTGGCAGGTGCACTTCGCTTTTCTGGAAAATGTTACGGTGGCGGACATCATTGAATTCAATGGCAAATTAATTGTTGCCATGGATGATGGAAGCATACTGGAATACAATGAATTGCTTGCAGGATGGGCAGATGTGCTGCCTTCACCAATTTCAATTGGTGCGACTACTGCAGCACCAGAAATAATCTCTGCATTGAAAGTAATTGATGAAATGCTGTATGCTAGCGGCAGGGGTTTGAGTGCGGGTAATGCACAGCTTGGTTTTGTATGCAGAACAGAAAACACGACAGAGTGGGAATGCAGGGAAGTGCCCGGAGTGCCAACGGTAACGGACATAGAGTTTGCAAACAACAAGCTGTACGCTGCAGGGCATGTTTTCACTCTGGAAGAGCTTACGGCATATGTTTTTGAATCAGAGTTTTTAGCAGGGCAATGGGGCAACTTTTCCTTCACTGGTTTTTCTGTTGAAAACGAATTCCTTTGGGAGCTTTTCAAAAGCTATGAGGGCTACCTGTATGCGGCAGGGCAAAGCTTGTACAAATTCACGCCAGATGGATGGAAAAGAGTGGCTATGCGGTTTCCTGTTCCGCTGCCACCTGAAACAACCCTAACAATGTATGAATTAATTGAAGAAAAAGAGAGCAAGGCAGTGTATGCGGCTGGCAGCGCTTACAGTGAAGCAGAGGGCAGAGAAGGATTTGTAATAAAAACAGAGTTTTATAACAGTGCGCCAGTAGCAAATGCAGGGTTAAGCCAAGCGGTTGAAGCAGGCGAAACAATTACTTTAAATGGTTTGCAAAGCAGTGACCCAGAGGGAGACACGTTAAGCTATTCGTGGATTCAAGTGGCTGGGCAACCAATGCAGTTGGATGACTGGAGCAGCGCCCAACCAAGCTTTACTGTTGGTTCAGTAGGAGAGTCCTATTCTTTTATGCTAAGTGTTGCGGACTCCTTTGGTGGAACCTCAACCGCAAATGTAACAATAAATGTTAAAAAGGAAATTGCTGCTGCAGAGCAAGACTATTGGCTCTTATATAAAGAATTTGAGGAACCGGAATTGGCAACTCAGCCGGCAATTTTGGGAACAGAGGGTGGAATTTTCGTTGCTGCAAACAAATTTTACCTCTTGGCTGGCAAAGAAATTGAAGAAATCGGGACTTTTGCAGGGGAAGAATCTCCAATAAAAATCATTGAAGGGAACAACGGGGAAATTTACATATTGAACTCATTTTCTTTGCCTGATGCAGAGGAAACTGCAAGGTTGTACAAGTATGAAAACAATCAATTAACTCTTTTCAAGGAATTGCCTTACGCTGCAAAGGACATTGTTGCTCTCAGCGATGGCTTGCTGCTGTTGGCGGAAGACATTGCTGGAAATACGGGCTATGTTGCTTATGACCCAGCTATAGAAGAGTGGGCTGAATTTTTTGCTGTTGGGGAAGAGCCAGGCATTGTAGCATACAGGTTTATCAAAAACAAAGCTGCCGACAAAATTTTCTTGCTCTATAATTTTGTGAGCCGAAAAGAAAGCGAAAAGGTAATTGGATTGAATTGGAGTGCTGCTGCTGCAATTGATTTCGAGGAATTGGGGGAAATAAAGAACATTCACGGCGTTGGCAGATTAGGTCATGCAATTGCAGTTGATGACAGCGATGGAATTTTTATTGGAACAGAGCGCTTAGGTGAAGTGTTTTACTCAGCGGATGGAAAAGACTTTTACACCAAGGGCAGCATTGCCGATGAAATAGATTGGTTAGAGTTTGCCAACAACAAATTATTTGTAAAAGTATACAATTTTGGAGCAAGGGGCTTTTCAGTGCCAGACCTCATAATATCAAAGGATGGTGGCGAAACCTGGGAAAAATTGCCCGGAATTGAGGGCGCAGGCATTTCAAACACTCTTCACATTGGAAACATTACTGTTGCAGGTGGAAAGGTTTTTGTTGCAACGGCTGGTTCGCCAATAAAAATATACAAATTGATGAGTCCGGCGGAGAATAATGCTCCAATAGCAAACGCTGGCTTAGACCAAAGGGTTAATCTGGGCGATGCAGTAACATTGGATGGCAGCTTAAGCTCAGACCCGGATAATGATTCCCTGCAATTTTTATGGGAGCAAGTGGCTGGACCAACTGCAACAATTGAAAATGCAGCAAGTGCGGTTGCTTCTTTTACTGCAAGCAACATTGGAACTCTTGAATTTAGGCTAACAGTGGCAGATGAGTTCGGGGCAACGAGCAGCGACACAGTTGAGATTATAGTGGAGGAAACGTGCGAGGAAAATGCAGTTGCCCAATGCTTGGTAGAGGGCTGCACTGGAGAGAAAAGGTGTATTGACGGGACATGGACTGAATGCACCATAAGCAGGATATGCGAAGCAGGGGAAGAGAGAGCATGTGCTCCGATAATAAATGGGAAAGAGTGTGCAGAGCTTGCAGGAACGCAAACCTGTGATAGCTGCGGCAGCAGCTTGGGTGAATGCAGAGCAGAGCTGGCAAATGCAGTTTGCTGTCCAAACGCAGTAGAGAAATGTTTGGTTGAAGGAAAAGCTGGAACAAAGAAGTGTAGCGCAAGGGGTCAATGGCTGGGATGCGTAATAGGGGAAGAAAAGCCAAGGGAGGAACCAGAAGAAGTTGGACCCCCAATTAGGGCTGTTGAAGTAGTGGAAGAAGCCGTGGCAGCTGCCCTCCCCTGGGAAATAATTGCAATTGTAATAATAATTGCAGCTGTGATAGGGGCAATAATATTAGCGCCAAGATTTCTTAAGAAAACCAAAGCTTAGGTTTTAAATTCCCCTCTAGTTTCATTATTGTTTTCAACGTATTCTTCCCAATGCTTTACTTGCAAATCTCCAAGCTTCTTTTTTTCAAGCGCCCTCACCAAAAGCTTTGCCAGTTGCCTGTTGGTAATCAATGGAACGCTGAAATCAACCGCGTTTCTCCTCAAGTCGTATTCTGCTTCCAGTGCTTCCTTATCAAATTCGTCCGGAATTGCTATAACCAAATCGAGCTTTCCATTCCTGAAGTAATCCATCACATTGGGCTTTTTTTTCTCCTGGATTTTATGGATGAGCTTGCTTTTAATCCCGTGCTTTTTTAGAAAGGAGTGGGTATGGTCAGTGGCAAACAGATTAAAGTTTAAACTTTCAAGGGCGCGGATTTCATCAAGCAATTCAAAGCGGTTTTCATCTCCACTCACAGAAACCAAAATATTTTTCTTCGGCAAAATGAAACCAGTTGCAATAATCGATTTAAGGAAAGCATCCTCCAAGTCAGTGCCAAGGCAGGCAACCTCGCCGGTAGAGGACATCTCCACTCCTAGCAGCGGATCGGCCCCCTTCAGTCTGCTGAAAGAAAACTGCGGTGCCTTTACTCCAACATAATCAAGGTCAAGGGCACTCTTCTCTATCCTTTGCACATGCCTACCAACAATTGCTTTGGTAGCCAATTCAATGAAATTAATTCCAAAAACTTTTGAAATGAAGGGAAAAGAGCGCGAAGCCCTAAGGTTAAGTTCGATTACCTTTATTTCATTATCCTTCGCAATAAATTGAATGTTGAAGGGTCCAGTGATTGAAAGCTCCTTGGAGAGCCGGTAGGTAACCTCCTTGATTCTTCTCACAGTTTCAATATATGTTTTTTGCGGCGGAAATACCATTGTAGCATCTCCTGAATGCACGCCGGCATTCTCCACATGCTCATTGATTGCATACACCACCACATTTCCATTGTTTGCCACAGCATCAATTTCAATTTCGCGAGCACCTGTAATGAACTTGCTTATTACAACCGGATATTCGGAAGAAAGGGAAGTGGCTTTATCCAGGAACTCTCTTAGGTCGCGAGCATTGAAGGCAACGCTCATTGCAGCTCCCGACAAAACATAGCTTGGCCTTACAAGTACGGGAAAGCCAACCTTTTCTGCAAACCCAATCGCATCCTCTTTGCTGGTAAGTTCCTTCCACTTGGGTTGGTTGATGGAAAGGGAATCGCAGAGCTGGG
>JAFCCK010000031.1 GCA_017610245.1 Candidatus Iainarchaeum sp. | reverse complement strand
GGAGGTAATTTGATTGGCAGTATATGATATTCCAGCTACGGAATTGATTGAGGCTGTTGCGGCTGATTTGAAGAAGCAGGTAAAGCAGCCGGAATGGGCTGATTTTGTAAAGAGTGGTAGGCATTGCGAGAGAGCTCCGCACAGACGCGATTGGTTTTATGTGAGGATGGCAAGCGTTCTCTATAGGGTGTATAGGGAAGGGCATCTTGGGACAAACCGCTTGCGCACCTACTATGGGGGGAGGAGAAATAGGGGTGTGAAACCGCACCACTTTTACAGGGCAAGTGGGAAGGTCATAAGAGTGTGTTTGCAGGAGTTGGAGAAGCTCGGGTTTGTGAAGAAGGAGAAAGGCGGCAGGAGCATTTCCGGCAAGGGGGAGAGCTATTTGAACGCGAAGGCGAAGGAAATCGGGAAAGAGCTTGCCGAGAGGCTAATGCGGGAGAAGGAAGAGGCCGAGAGAATTGCAAAGGAAGCTGCCCAGAAAAAGGAGGTTAAAAAGGAGGAAGCTGTTGGAAAGGAAGAAAAGCCTGTTGAAGGGAAAGAGAAACGTGGGGAAGCAGCAGTGGAAAAGGGAGAAGTGAAAAAGGAGAAGCCCAAAGAGAAGCAGGGAGAGAAGAAATGACTGAATTGGATGAAATAAAGCAGAGGAAAATGGAAGAGCTAAAGAAGAAGTATGAGCAACAGCAGGAAATGGAACGGCGGGCCGAAGAGCAGATGGATTCCCTGATGAGGCAATTGCTTTCAGAAAAGGCAAAGGCAAGGCTCGGAAATGTTAGGATGGTAAACAAGGAGCTTTATTTTAAGGCTGTGCAGGCGATAATTTACCTTTATAAGGCAGGTCAGATTAAGGGAAAGCTGGATGGGGAGCAGCTGAAGGAATTGCTGAAAAAGCTGGCTGAGCGAAAGGAGATAAAAATAAAGAGAAAGTGATTGGGATGAGCAGCAAAAAGGAGGAGGATTTGAAACAGTTCCTTATTTCAAGAAGGAAAAAGATTGGGCCGGGCTTAACAAATGCTCCAGTGTGGGTGCTACAAAAAGCAGGGAAAAGAATTTGGAACCCAAAGCACCATAGGAACTGGAGGGAAACAAACCTTGGGGATGAGTTCAGAAAGAGAAAGAAGAGAGATAGTAAGTGAGGGACATGGCTAAAAAGAAGAAAAAGGAAGAGGAAAAGCCAGAGGAGAAACACTTTATGGTTTCTCTCTCAGCAGTGTTCAGAAATCCAAGGCAGAAGAGGGCAAACAGGGCAATAAATTACTTGAAGAGATTTGTGTTTAAGCATTTGAGGATTGCCTTTGAAAATGTTGCTGTTTCCCAACAATTGAACCAAGCAGTGTGGGCAAAGGGAAGGGAGCATATTCCAAGGAGAATAGAGATAAAGGTTGTGAAGATTGGGGATAAGGCAAATGTTTACTTGAAAGACGAGAAGCCAGAGAAGGGGAAGAAGGAGAAGGAAGAGAAGGGTAAGGCAGAGGAGAAGCCGGAAGAGAAGGCTCTAGAGGAAGAAATCAAGAAGAAAAAGGAAGAGAAGAAGGCCAAGGAGAAGGCAGCGGAGGCAGCTGCGATAAAGAGGGGCACTGGAAAAGAAGGCAAGTGAAGGGAATGAATATTGAGTTGGGCACAATCAAGAGCAGCCCCTTTGTGGGAGTTTTTGCAGTAGTAACAGATAAGGTTGCTCTGTTTCCAAAAGTAATGCTGCCCAAGGAAAGGAAGAAAGCGAAAAAGCTTTTTGAGGTTGAGATAGTGGATGCGCAGATTGCAAATAGCAGCTTGCTTGGAGTTTTAGCTGTGGGGAACAGCAAGGGTTTTGTTGTTTCTGATATAGCAGAGCAAAATGAGATAGACGAACTGCAAAGCAACGGCTTAAGAATAAAAAAAGTTTCAGGCATAACTGCATTGGGCAACCTTGTTGAATGCAACGATAAGAAAGCGTTTTGCTCAAAAGTAATAGGTGGCAGGGAAAGAAAAAAAATTGAAGAGGCGCTGAAGGTGGAGTGTGTGCAAATGGATGTTGCTGGAAGCGATTTGGTTGGAAGTGGCATTGTGCTCACCAACAAGGGCTTTATCGCAAATCCCTTGGTTTCGGAAAAGGAATTCAAGCGCATAGAAAAGGAAGCAATGCTGCAAGGAACAACTGCAACAGCAAATTATGGCGACCGCTTTATTGGAAACAGTGTAATAGCGAACAGCAATGCAGCACTGGCTGGAATTCATACATCCGGGCACGAGCTGATAAGGATTGATGAGGGATTGAGCGGAAGGTAATTGCATGAAGTTTTTTGAAATAAAGGGAGAATTCGCGCAGAAGGGAAAGAAGAGGAAATTCACTAAAAAGGTTAAGGCAGAAAGCCATCGCTTTGCTGCCGAAAAAGTGATGTGTTTGATTGGAAGCGAGCACAAAGTGAGGAGAAGACATATTGTTTTGAGTGAAGTTAAGGAAGTGGGTGAAAAAAATGACGGAGAAAAAGCAAGTTAAGCTGACAGGGCAGCAGGTTCTGCAGGCATACGGGGCAGAGCAGGCAAAGCTGCAGGTAGTGCAGCAGCGGAGGCAATCCTTGCAGCAGTTGATGGGCGAAACAATTGCTGGGGAGCAAAGCCTGAAAGAAGTAGAGAAAAGTAGCAAAGACCAAAAAATCATGGTTTCGCTCGGCGCAGGGGTATATGCGGAAGCAAAGCTTGAATCAAACAAGAATGTTAAAACAGGTTTGGGGGGAGGAGTCCTAATAAACACGACTGTTGAGAAAGCGTTGAAAGAGCTTGCAAAGAGAAAAGAGGAAATCCAGAAAGACCTTGACGCAGTTCAGCAGGAGGAAACGGTTGTATTGCAGAATCTCAATAACCTGGGATTAGCGATAGAGAGCGCTAGAAAGAAAGCCCAACAGAGCGAAGAGTGAGCTTATTGTTTGACCTCTTAAAGAAAAAGTTGAGTGGCTTCAGAGAAAAGCTTAAGAAAAAGGTTGAAGTAGAGGAGGAAACTGTTTCTGAAGAAACAATTGCAGAGAAGCCGCGAGAAGAAGTTGTCGTAGAGGAAACACAGGAAGAGGCTGCTGAAGAAAAAGCAGTGGAAGCGGTAGAGAAAGAGAAGCCACGGGAGTTGAAGGCAAAGGTTTCTGCTGCAAGCAAGCTCAAGAGAGCATTTGGAAGAGAAATCACAATACAGGAAAAGAATTTAAAGGGCCTTTTATGGGAGTTGGAGCTCTCGCTGCTTGAATCAGATGTAGAGCAAACAACATCAGAGGAAATTTGCAGGGAGATAAAGCAAAGGCTTTCCGGCAAAAAAATCAGAAGAAAGGAAGATATTGACGGGATGCTGAAAAAAGAGATAAGGGATGCACTATTATCAATGATGGAAACGGAGGAAATAAAGCTGCTGCGGGAAATAAAGAACAAAAAAGAAAAGCCCTACAGGATTCTTTTTCTGGGTCCGAATGGGGCGGGTAAAACAACCACAATGGCAAAGTTGTCCCACTTGCTCCAATCAAAGGGATTGAAGGTAATCTGGAGTGCAAGCGACACTTTCAGGGCAGCTTCCATCGAACAGCTTGAAAAGCATGCTGAAAAGCTTGGCATAAGGGTCGTGAAGCACAGCTATGGAGCAGACCCTGCTGCTGTTGCATTCGATGCAATAAAGGCTGCGCAGAGCAAGGGCATTGATGTAGTAATGATTGATTCTGCTGGAAGGCAGGAAACAGACAAGAATTTGATGAAAGAACTGCAGAAGATTGTAAGAGTTGGGCAGCCTGATTTAAAGCTTTATGTTGGGGAGGCATTTACTGGACAGGCACTGCTGCAGCAGGCACAGGAATATGATAAAATGATTGGCATAGATGCTTTTGTCCTTACAAAAGTTGATACTGATGCGAAGGGCGGAACAATAATAAGCCTGCTCTATAAAATGAAAAAGCCTGTTCTCTTTGTTGGGACTGGGCAGGAATATAAGGACTTGCAGAGATTCGAACCGGAATTCGTTTTGAAGCGGGTTATCGGATAGGGAAATCACATTGCCCTCAAACGTTTAATGCGGTCGTTAATATCGGGATGTGTACTAAATAAATTTTTCATCAAAAGCTTCTGCCCTTTCAGGGGATTTGCAATGTAGAGGTGCGCGGTTGCCTTGTTTGCGGATTCCAGCACTTCCTTATCATTCTTGATTTTCTCAAGCGCTCCGGCTAAACCCACGGGATAGCGCGTTAATTGTGCAGCACTTGCATCTGCCAGATATTCGCGCTTTCTGCTTATTGAGAATTTGATAAGCTGGGCAATTATTGGGGTTAGTATTGCTAGCAACAAGCCAAGGCCTATTGCGGCAATCATAATCCAGCCTCCTGAATCCCTGCTGCTTCTGCTTCTCCCTAAGCCGCCCCAGAGGAACATTCTTAGGAGAAAATCGCTCATCAATACGGCAATTCCAACGAGAACAGCAGCCATTGTCATTACCTTTATGTCCTGGTTTCTTATGTGGGACATTTCATGGGCTATTACTCCTGTCAACTCTGCCCTACTGAGCTTTTGCAGGCAGCCGGTTGTAACGCACACAACGCTGTGCTCTGGGTTTCTGCCGGTAGCGAAAGCGTTAATTGCTGTATCATGGATAATGTAAACCTTTGGTTTTGGCTGTCCTGCGGCAATCGCCATCTCCTCAACAATGTTGTGCAATTGCTTGAATTGCTGTTCATCTGCAGGCTTTGCTCTGCTGATTGCCGTAATAATTTTGTCGCTGTTGTAGTAGGAAACAAGGATGTAGGCGATTGCGATTATTCCGAAAATTGGGACGAAGATGTAGCTGCCCATAAGGAAGGAGAAAACATAGCCAAGTGCAAATATGAAAATGAAGAAAATAAAGAAGAGAAAGTAAGTCATTCTCTTATTTGCGGTAATCTCTTCATAGAAAGACATTTTAGCATCAGCCCTCAGATTCATGCCAAGTCTGAGAAGTCCGCCTTAACTGGCTTTCTTGCTGCTGCTTCCTCTACCTGAAAATATTCCCTTGGTTGCTTTAAGCCAAAAATGCCCGCTACAATGTTTCCCGGGAATTGCGCAATCGCTGTATTGAACTGCATTACTGAATCGTTGTAGAATTGTCTAGCATAGGCAATCTTGTTTTCTGTTGTAGCAAATTCCTCTTGCAATGCCTTGAAGTTTTCGGAAGCGCGCAACTTGGGATAGTTCTCTGCAACAGCGAAAATTGTTTTCAGGGCACCTTCCAGCATGTTATCAGCTTTTGCGCTTTCCGCTGGGGTTTTTGCCTTCATTATTGCTGTTCTCGCATTAGTCACCTCTGTCAAAACCTTCTTCTCAAAACGGGCGTAGCCCTTCACTGTTTCAATCAGATTGGGAATCAAGTCGGCTCTTCTCTTTAGCTGCACATCAATTTGCGCCCAAGCGTTATTCACCCTTTTCTGCAAGCCAATCAGGCTGTTGTACACTACTATGAGTATTATTGCTAGCAGGGCAATTACAACGACTGCGCCGATTAAAATCAAGCTCAATTAAAAAACCTCCCTGAATTATGCAACTATTGGGGGGGTGTTAATTATTTATTGTTATGTTTTCATGCATGGGCTTGTAATTGCGGCCCTGGAAGTGGGGGGCGAAAAGGTTATTTAAAGCGTTTTGCTGCCAGAATTAATAAAAGGAGATTTCCGTGGGATTAGGCGAAAAACTGCGCAATGCAATGGAATCATTGAGGAAAGCTACTGCCTTTGAGAAGGGCACCGTAAAGGAAGTTGTTAAGGAAATTCAAAGGGCACTAATTTCTGCGGATGTGGAAGTGGCAGTTGTATTGGAGCTTAGCAAAAGGATAGAGAAGGAAGCGCTTAAGGAAAAGCTGCCAAAGGGGCTGACGCGGAGAGAGCATGTGCTTAAGGTGGCGTATGAGGAGCTTGTGAAGCTGTTGGGGGGCAAGGGAAAAGAGGCTCCTGAAAAGCCCAAGAGAATTCTGCTGGTTGGGCTCTATGGAATGGGAAAAACCACTACAACAGCAAAGTTGGCGAAATATTATATGAAAAGGGGCCTGGGCGTTGGAATGATTTGTGCGGATTCTTACAGGCCTGCAGCATATGAGCAGCTACTACAGTTGAGTGAGAAAGCGAAAATCCCATTTTATGGAAATCCAAAGGAGAAGAATGCTGCAAAGATCGCAGAAAAGGGACTGAAGGAATTGAAGAAAGCTGATTTGGTTATAGTGGACAGCGCTGGCAGGGATGCCTTTAACCAAGAGCTTGTGAAGGAAATAAAGGCAATTGATAAGGTGTTGAAAGCAGATGAAAAGTGGTTAGTGCTTGGAGCAGATGTAGGTCAGCTTGCAAAAAAGCAGGCAACTGCTTTTCACAAGGCAGTTGGGGTGAATGGAGTAATAATAACCAGAATGGATGGCTCCGCTAAGGGCGGAGGCGCGCTTGCTGCGTGCGCTGAAACAGATTCAAGCGTTTATTTTATTGGGACTGGTGAGAAGCTGGATGATTTGGAATTGTTCGACGCGGATCGCTTTTTGAGTAGAATAATGGGTTATGGGGACTTGCAGGCACTGCTTGAGAAGGCAAAAGAGCTGGGAGAAGAGCAGGAGCTTTCCCCAGAAGAACTGCTCAAGGGAGAATTCAATCTAGATGTTTTCTACAAGCAGCTCGAGGCAAGCAGGAAAATGGGTCCATTGAACAAAGTAGCTGAGATGATGGGACTTAAGATGCAGCTTCCCAAAGAAGTTCTGGAGATGACAGAGGAGAAGCTTGATGGGTTTAAGGTGATAATGGATTCAATGACAAGGGAGGAGAAGGAAAATCCCGGGGTATTGAACAAGAGCCGCATCCTGCGAATAGCAAAGGGCAGCGGGAAGAGCGAGGCAAACGTAAGGGAGCTCATAAAGCAGTTCAAGCAGATGCAAAGGGTTTTCAAAAAATTTAGGAAATTGGATGAGAAAAAGCTCGAGAAAATGGCAGCAAAGGGCAAGGGGCTTGATTTGGCTGGAATGATGAAGGGATTCGGCTTTGGGAAAAAGAAAAAGAAAAAACACTTCAAGTGAGAGAACATGATTGTTTCCGTAGGAAGCGAAAACAGGGCAAAGCTGAAAGCTGTGGAGAATGCTTTCAAGCACTATTTTAAGGGCCTAGAAGTGAAGGCTGCTGGAATTGAAAGTGGGGTGGGCAAGCAGCCAATCTCGCTTGAGGAGATTGTTAGGGGGGCGAAAATCCGCGCGGAAAAGGCTTTTGAAGCAGGGGGAGAATTTGGTGTTGGAATAGAAGCTGGCGTGTTTCCTTTCCCGGGAAGTAATTCTGGATACATGGATACTGCATGTTGTGCAATCTATGATGGGAAGGAATTCTATTTGGGCTGCTCTCCCTTATATGAGTATCCAAAGAAGGTTGTGGAAAAGATTCTCAAGGAAGGAAAGGAAATTAGCGACATTTTTGCAGAGCTTTATGGAAACACTGAAAAGCACGATAGGCATTCGCAGGGGGCAATCGGCTTTCTCACAAAGGGAGTGATTCCAAGAAATCAGTTGCTTGAAAGCGCGGTAGTTTGCGCGCTAACGCAAGTTATAAATAGAGAGTTATACAAATAAGTGAATGAGATGATTCTAGAGCTGAGAATTGCTGCACTGCTTGCTGGAACAGCGGTTTCCGCTTACACTGATGCAAAAACAGGACTGATTTTGGATAAGGTAACATATCCGATGATTGCATTGGGTATAATATCCAACCTGCTTGAATTTGATTTGAATCTCTTTGTGGTGCCTGTTGTTGTTTTTGCAATCGGCTATGTGCTCTACTGGCTTGGAAAGATTGGTGGTGGGGATGTAAAGCTCTTTACAGGGATTGCACTGCTGCTACCCTATCTTGGGGGAAAAATATTCATTGTGCATGCGCTGTTGGCAGCTGCGATCCTCTCAATTGTATTTTACTCTGTCTACTATGTGGGAAAGTATTGGAGAACAGGAATTGATTTACGGGAAAACAAGCAAGGGATTGTAAGCTCGGCTATCCTAGGGGCAATAATTGCTGTTTATTTCTTCCACCTTGTTTCAATGCAGTTTATGGATGCAACAGTTGCAGCTATCTTCTTTACAACCGTTCTCTTTGCGCTCTTCTTTTTTGCTTTTGAACGGGGAATCAAGAGGAACTTTTTCCTCCGTGAAGTTGAATTGGGAAAGCTAGAGGAGGATGAGGTGATTGCAACAGAGTTTTTGGATAAAGACATTAAGGAAAAACTGAAACTTTATTTCAAGGGAATCTTCGGGAAGGGTGAGATAGAGGAACTGAAGAAACAGGAAGTGAAAAAAGTGCCGATTTATAGGGGCATGCCTCCCTTTGCTCCATTTGTATTTATCGGCATTGTAATAGTTTTGTGGAAACCGGAGTTGTTTGGGTTTTTGGCTGTTTAAGGGAGTGGTATTATGGGGGAAATAGATATTCTGGTTGGAATGCCCTCCTACAACAATGAGCAGACAATTGCCTTTGTTGTGGAGCAGGTAGATAAGGGTCTGCAGCGATATTTCCCAAAGCAGAAAGCATTGATTGTTGATTCTGATGGGAAGAGCCAGGACGGGACAAGGCAGGCTTTTGAAGGAGTGGAAACAAAAACTGAAAAGTTGTTTGTGGAGTATAGTAATCTTGTGCCTGGAAAAGGAAGCGCGTTCAAGGAAATTTGGGAAATTGGGATTGAAAACGGAGTAAAGTATTTTGTTGTAGTGGATAGTGACTTACGCTCTATCGCACCAGCATGGATGCAGAAAATGGTTTCTCCCTTGCTGAACGGAACAGATTATTGTACGCCCTATTACAGCAGGCATAAATATGACGGGACAATCACAAACCAGATTTGTTTCCCCATTACTTATGGGCTGTTCTGTCATAATATTAGGCAGCCTATTGGCGGTGATTTTTCATTCTCGGACAGGTTGGCGGAATTCTGGCTGAAAAAGGGAGACTGGAAAAGTAATACTGCGCGCTTCGGGATTGATATTTTTATGACGAGTAATGCAGTGCTGAATGGATTCAGAGTAAAGCAGGTTTATTTGGGAAGCAAGGTGCACGATGCAAAGGACCCTGCCGCTTCGCTCAAGCCAATGTTTGAGCAGGTTGTCGGAACATTGTTTGGAATTGCTTCAAGGGAGAAGGAGAAGTGGGTTAATTTGAACGAGGTGAAGCAGATTCC
>JAFCCK010000030.1 GCA_017610245.1 Candidatus Iainarchaeum sp. | reverse complement strand
CCTCCCTTACCCAAACAGCTGAACAGCCTTCCAGCAACCCCGGGCTTACCCCGCATACCCTCCCCAATAATGCCAACCATCGCAACATTGCTATCAAACTGCATTGACTCAAACGGGATGGGGCACTTTTCCAGAGCTTCCTTCGCTTTCTCCAAATCTGCCTCATTTATGGTAATTGAAACAGCAGTTTCAGATGTTGAGACAAGGTCAACGCTTATGCCATTATTCGAAAGGGCAGAAAAAATCTTGGCGAGTGCTCCAGGAATTCCAACTATGGCTGCACTTTTCAAATAAACCACTGCGATATCTTTCTGTGTTGCGATGCTTTTCACAATTCCACTATGCTCCTTCTTTTCCTCTGAAATTATTGTGCCCTGCTCCTCTAATTTCAGGATGTTTTTCACTACTGCCTTTATTTTTTTCTCTCTCATGGGGGCAATTGTTCTTGGGTGCAGTATCTTCGCTCCAAAATATCCCAGCTCCTCTGCTTCATCATAGCTCAGTGATTCAAGCAACTTTGCTTCCTCTACTGCCTTAGGGTCAGCACTCATAAAACCATCCACATCCTTCCATAATTCCAGTGAATTTGCATCCAAAGCATTTGCCAGTATCCCAGCTGAAAAATCAGAGCCGCCTCTCCCAAGGCAGGTTATACGCCCTGCTTCATCAGCTCCAAAATAGCCAGTAACAACCACAACAAACTCTTTCAGCAATTCCTCCAAATTGTCCTTCACCTTTTCCCTCGTTTTATCCATTATTGGATTTGCTGCAGCAAAATTGCACTCTGTTACTATCGCTTCGTCTGCATCAATTGCCCTTGCTTTAACACCTGCTTCATTCAAATGCGCCTCAACAATAACCGCGCTCAGCCTTTCCCCAAAGGTATAAATCAGTGCCTTGCTTCTCTCGCTCAATTCCCCCAAATAGTTTATTCCATAGAGGGCCCTCCCCAATACTTCTATTCTTTCCTTCAGCTTTTTGCTTCCGAGCTTTTGTGCTCTCTCGTTCTCCAAATCAGCAATAAGCCCAAAGTGTTTTTCCCTTGCCCCAGCCAAAAATTTTTCTATTGAGGATTCCTCTCGCAATGCGTTTTCACTCGCCTCAATCAACGAATCTGTAACTCCCTTAAAGGCGGAAACCACGAGGCAGAGCTCCTCTCCCCCCTCGCGCCTTTTCTTCACAAGTTCAGCTATCCTGCGTAAATCTTCCTTGTCGCTTAGAATACTGCCACCAAATTTCATTACTGTACGCATACTTCCCAAAAAACTCCCATACGAAAAATAATTAAAAACTAACATAAAGGTATGAAATTCGTCAAAGGGCCTTTGCTATTTCCTCCACCACTACCCTTGCAATCTCCTCCTTTGGTCCAGAAACTTTCCTTACTTTCGCGGCAGAAACAATAAGCACAGTATTGTCATCCGTTCCGAGCCCTTCTTCCTTCACATCATTTGCTACAACCAGCTTGCTCCCCAGCTCCTGCAGCTTCTTCCTTGCCTTTTCAATCATCCTTTCCTCACCCATGCCCACTTCCGCCTTGAACGCAACAATCTCAATTTTTGGAAAGCGTTCCCTAACTATTTCAATCAGTTTTGGCTTTGGCTTCAAATGCAGTGTTAGGGGCTTCCCGCCCCGTATTTTTTCCTCGCTCTTCTCCAGTGTAAAGTCAGTTAGGGCAGCAGGGGTTATGTATAAGTCATAGCCCTTTTCCAGTTCGCCAAGAACTGCCTCATGCATCTCCCTGCCTGTTCTAACCCTCAGGTTCTTTATGCCATGAGCAATTCCCTCATAATTATGCACAATGCATACTTCCGCTTGCTGCCTATAGCACTCCTTTGCTATCTCCCTGCCAGTTTTCCCGCTTGCCCTGTTCGTTATCACCCTTATACTGTCAATATCCTCCTGCGTTGCCCCGCTAACAATCACCACTTTCTTCCCCCTCAAGAGCCCTTTTCCCAAAGCCCTTTCACACTCAAGCACAATTTCCCCCACAGCAGGAAATTTTGCAGCCTTTTCCTCCATTCTCGGCTTTACAAAGCCCACTCCAAGCCCCTTTAGCTGCGCAAGATTCTCTTCCACAAATTTGTTCTCATACATTGATTCATGCATTGCTGGAACAAGCAAAATCTTCTTCTTACTGCCCAAGGCTGTTGTAGCAAAGCTGCTCACAGTAGTGTCATCTATGCCCCATACAATTTTCCCAATGGTGTTTGCAGTGCATGGTGCAATCAGCAGCAAATCCGCCTTTCCATCCACACCGCAAAAGTGCACATGCTCCACTTTTCCAGTCAGCTCTGTAACAACAGGATTCCCTGTTGCATACTCCATCGCATTAGGGTGCAGTATGCGCTGTCCCTCCCTTGTCATTACAGCCTGCACTTCTGCCCCTCTCCTTACCAATTCGCGAGCCAATTCCACACATCGCACTGCAGCAATGCTACCAGTTATGCCTAGCACAATTGTTTTTCCCGCAAGCGAATTGCCCTTACTCCCTTTAATTTTCTTCGTTGGGTGCATGAAATTATTGCGCGAGGAAAGGTATTTAATTAAATTCTAGCCTCTTTTTAGTGGTGGGACAATGGGAGAGGCAAAGCTAAAGGTTGAACTGCTTACATTCACTCCAGAGCCAGCTATCACTGCTGCCACTGCTGCACATCTCTGTTATGCTGGCATTGATATTGAGGAGCTGAAAAAAAAGGTTTCTCCAGAGTATGCGAAAAAGCTCATTGCCCATTTAGCCAAAGCAGGGCATTTCTCTCCCCTGGAGCACGCTTCCTTCACCTTTGCAATAGAGGGCATCTCTAGGGCATGCTCACACCAACTTGTTCGCCACAGAATTGCCTCTTATTCCCAGCAAAGCCAAAGATATGTAAAGGAAAAAGGCTTCAATTTCATTGTTCCGCCAAAAATAAAGGCAGATGAAAAAGCATACAAATTGTTCCTGGATTCAATGGAAAAGGCTGAAAAAGCCTATGAGGAATTGCTAAAAACAGCGAAAGCAGAGGATGCCCGCTTTCTATTGCCCAATGCAACAGAAACTCGCATTGTTGTTACAATGAATACCCGCTCGCTCTACAATTTCTTTGAAAGGCGCTGTTGTAGCAGAGCCCAATGGGAAATCAGGGCATTGGCAAACAAAATGCTTGAATTGTGCAAGCAAGCTGCTCCCGACTTGTTTGCTGCTGCAGGGGCAATCTGCGAAAAGCTTGGCTATTGCCCTGAAAAGGAAACCTGCGGGAGATATCCCCTAAAAAAGGACGCATTGAAAGGCAATGATTAGCGCATTCTCTTCCGCAGCAAGTTCAAAATATATTCCGAATCCTTCACCGCATCAGCACGTAACTGCTCATTGCCTGTCTTGTGCGCAAGGGTTGCAATATTGTCAAGAGTTTCAAGCATAAGGAACCTAATCGGCCATTTATGAATGCTCCTTTTCTTCTCAACGGCTGCCTGTTCGGAAGCCAGCATACTAAGCCATAGGTGCAGTGCCTTATCCATTTTGTCCTTGCTTCTCAATGCCAATGCTCCTGCGCTGAACCTCTCCAGAATCCCATGGCTTTCACGAAAAGCTTCTAGCTCATTAAGGATGCTTACTGCTGTTGCCACCCTCCCCATTTTCGCAAGCTTTTTCGCTCTTTCGGTGCTGAGCAGCAGATCCCTTGTTTTTTCCGCAACTTTCCTAGCAGGCTCAGCACCTGCCTTTCCAAGCACTTTCTGTGCGGCTTGTATCCTATCCCAGCGTGTTGTCTCTTTGCCCTTTTTTCTCCTTAATCTTACAAATTCTGCCTTTAGGGCCTTTGCCGCTTCCCTTGCCGTTATGGGCTCTTTGTGTAACCCTTGTCTCTTGGGCCCTTTTCTTTTAGGCATCGCTAAGAAAAAAGTCTCATACTTATTAAAACTATTTCCACCCTCACAAAAGCTTTAAAACCCTTTTTCAGGGCAATTCTATTATATTTCCTATTTTTGGGAGAAAGAAAGGTGAGCCTATTGGACGAGAAGAAGAAATACGTTTATTCCTTTGACGAGGTAAAGAATGCCAACAGCCCAGAGTGGGTTTTCAAGCTTGGGAACAAGGGAGCACAGCTTGCTGAAATGACTGAAGCTGGATTACCTGTTCCCCCAGGTTTTACTATTACAACTGAGGCGTGCAATGAATTCTATGAAATCGGAAAAAAGTGGCCTCAGGGATTGGAAGAGCAGGTTAAGGAAAAGCTCGCTGAATTGGAAAAAAAGCTCAAAAAAAAGCTTGGAAAGGGCGAAAACCCGCTATTTGTTTCTGTAAGAAGCGGCTCCTATATTTCCATGCCCGGAATGATGGATACTGTGCTGAATTTGGGCATGAATGATGAGAGCGTTAAGACTTTTGCTAAAAAAACCAAGAACGAAAGGGTAGCCTACGATTCTTATCGCCGCTTTATTACAATGTTTGGTGATGTAGTAATGGGGGTAAAGCGCTCTCTCTTTGAGGAAGCCTTGGACGAGGCAAAGCAAACAAAGGGTGTGCAGTATGACACTGAACTAGATGCAGCTGACTTGAAAGCTTTAATTCCTAAATACAAGGAGCTTGTTAGGAAGGAGGCAGGAAAGGACTTTCCCCAGGAGCCCTGGAAACAGCTAAAAATGGCAATTGATGCTGTCTTCAACAGCTGGAACAATCCAAGGGCAATTTCCTACAGGAGAATAAACAATTTGAGAAATGATGCCGGAACTGGCGTAAATGTCCAAGCAATGGTTTTCGGCAACATGGGAGAAAGCAGCGGAACAGGGGTTTCTTTCACGAGAAACCCCGCGAATGGAGAAAAGGAACATTACGGCGAATTTCTGTTGAATGCGCAAGGGGAAGACGTTGTTGCAGGCATTCGCACCCCAAAACCTATTGACAGCCTGAGGGAAGTAATGCCCACAGTATACAAAGAACTGCTGCGCGTTTACGAAATCCTTGAAAAGCATTACAAGGATTTGCAGGACTTTGAGTTCACGATTGAGAATAAAAAGCTTTACTTGCTGCAAACAAGGAAGGGAAAGAGGACAGCTCAAGCGGCAGTGAAAATTGCAGTGGATATGGAAAAGGAAGGGCTCATAACAAAGGAGGAGGCAGTGTTGCGCGTCCAGCCAGAGCAACTCGACCAACTACTGCACAAGCAGCTCGACCCTGCTGCAAAACAGGAAGCAAAAGCAATTGCAAAGGGTCTGCCCGCTTCTCCAGGTGCGGCAGTTGGAAAGGTTGTTTTCACTGCAGAGAAAGCCAAGCAGTTAGTTGATGAAGACCCTTCTGAAAAATTAATTTTAGTTAGGGTTGAAACCTCCCCAGAGGATATTGAGGGAATGAATGCTGCAACTGGAATGCTCACCTCTAGAGGAGGAATAACAAGTCACTGCGCAGTTGTGGCAAGGGGCATGGGAAAATGTGCTGTTTGCGGTACCGAAGATATTGTTGTAAATGAAAAGGAAAAGCAATTTTCAATCCCATCGAAAAACTTGGTAATTAAGGAAAATGACTGGCTTTCTATTGATGGTAGCGCAGGAGAGGTGTTTGAGGGGAAAATCCCATTGGTTGAGCCGCAGATGAAGGGCGATTTCGCTACCTTAATGAAATGGGCTGATTCTTTCCGAAAGCTCAAAGTTAAAACCAACGCAGACAATCCAAAAGATTCAAAGATTGCCCTCGATTATGGGGCAGAGGGCATAGGTTTGGCCCGCACTGAACACATGTTCTTTGAGGGCGAGAGAATTAAGGCAGTTAGGGAAATGATTCTGGCCGAGAATGAAGCCGGGAGAAGAAAAGCATTGGAAAAACTGCTGCCCTACCAAAAGGAGGATTTCAAGGGAATTTTTGAGGTAATGGACGGCTTGCCGGTTATAATCAGGCTGCTCGACCCTCCATTGCACGAATTTCTCCCAAAAGAGGAGAAGGAAATAAAAGAGCTTGCATCTAAAATGGGCGTTTCAGAGGAAAAGCTTCGCGCAAAGATTGCCGAGCTGCATGAATTCAACCCAATGCTCGGCTTTAGGGGCTGTCGTCTGGGAGTTGTTTTCCCGGAAATAAACGAAATGCAAGTAAAGGCAATTCTGGAAGCAGCCCTGGAGTGCAAGGAAGCAGGCAAAAACCCAATGCCAGAGATAGAGGTTCCTCTTGCCGGGAAACTGGAAGAATTCTTGAAAATAAAGGAGCTGGTGAAAAAGGTTGCGAAAGAAATCGGCGCAGAGGGGAAAATCCACTACCGCATTGGAACAATGATAGAGGTGCCTCGAGCAGCTCTTACAGCCGATGAGATTGCAAGGGAAGCTGATTTCATGAGTTTTGGCACAAACGACCTAACACAGATGACCTGCGGCTTCAGCAGGGATGACGCTGGAAAATTCCTGAAATACTACACTGAAATGGGAATTTATGAGAGGGACCCATTCCAGAGCATCGACCAGGAAGGAGTTGGCAAGCTAATGCAGTTGTGTGTTGAAAAGGCAAGAAAAACAAATCCAAAGATAGAAATCGGGATTTGCGGCGAGCATGGGGGCGAGCCCCGTTCAGTTGAATTCTGCCACAGGATTGGGCTCAATGATGTAAGCTGCTCCCCCTTTAGGGTTCCAATCGCGCGCCTGGCAGCAGCCCAGGCAGCAATCAAGGAAAAGCAGGAAAACAGCTTTTCCTAAATCCCCCTTTTTATTGAATAATCAGCAAGCTCCCCCAGAAGCTTCTTTGCATTGCTATCATTCAGCATTGAATCAATTTTTTTCCATGCTGCTTCCACTACCTCTTCAGCCTTTTTCTGAGCGTACTCTATTGCCCCATATTTCTTGATTATTTCAACAGCTTCCCCAATTATTTTCTCATCTGTTGGATGGCTATCTAATATTTCAATCAATCTCTTCCTGTCTTTTTCATCTGCCCTCTCCAGTGTTTTTATCACGAGCAGTGTGCGCTTCCCCTCATGGATGTCCCCGCCAGCTCTGCCCTTCCCTTTTTGGAACTTCCCCCCAGTAAGCTCCAGAATATCATCCTGAATCTGGAATCCAATGCCAAGGGATTCACCAAACTTTCCCAATGCTTCAATTTGCTCCCCGCTGGCATTTCCTAATATTGCCCCTAGCTTTGCCGCAAATCTGGCCAAAACACCTGTTTTGTACACAACCATCTGCAAGTATTCCTGCTCCGCAATATCTGCCTTCTTCCCCTTATGCCACAAAATATCCATTGCCTGTCCTGTACAGACCCTCAGCAGCTCCTCGCTATACAAATCATAAATCTTGTTTCTCTTCTCTGCAGGAAGTTGCCGCGTGTTCCTGTACAGTGCGATCAATCCAATGAAGTACAAGGCGTCTGAATCATTGGTCGCAATATCAATCCCATAGAGTAAGTGGGTGCATGGCTTTCCCCTTCTTTTCTTTGAATCGTCTTGGACATCGTCTGCCATGATTGTGCCCTCATGCACTAATTCTATCAAGGGGGCAAATGGTAGTGCCTGCTCCTCCCTGCCCCCAACAGCTTCACAGGCAAGCAAGCACAAAGCCGGCCTCCAGCGTTTCCCGCCCCTATCCAAGTATTCCCAAATCGGCTCTGCCATGCTCTTTGAAATAGTTTCAGCATCATAAGCAAAGCTAGCCTTTCCTAATGCAAATTCCAGCCATTCCTTTGTGATTTTCCTCGGGAAAACCTTTTCAATCTCCTTGTCAATCAGGGGCTTTTTTTCCTTAAGGTATTGCTTGATGTTCATGCTGCTCTCCTAGATTCTTTGGGAAAAGGTGTTTTAAAAACAATATGTTATGTATACAAATTCTTTTATATTTCTTTGTACATTCATTTTGTGTTGTTGCAATGTCAAGGCTTTCCTTTTACAGCAGGTATATTTCACTCTTTTTCTTTTCAGCTGCCCTCATGGCAATATTCCTCACAGCGATGATTCAAGGGATTTTAATCCAATTACAGGGGGATTT
This sequence comes from Candidatus Iainarchaeum sp., assembly GCA_017610245.1. GTDB lineage: Archaea > Iainarchaeota > Iainarchaeia > Iainarchaeales > JAFCCK01. The sequence goes on along the minus strand of JAFCCK010000030.1, from coordinate 1,377 downwards.
GTTTAATGCACTCAGCTTTTATCTTGTTGCCTGGCTTTGCCTTGGCACTAGCCTACTTTTGTTCAATAAGGCGGTGCAAGCATCCAGGCTCGTGAGTCCTTAGCAGCTATGCCTCGCTTTTCTCGCATTTCTCACAGTATTCGCAGTATCTGCACATCCAGCCCATTTCCTCTTTTTTCCTTGCTTCCGCCACTGGGAGCAAGTTCTGCGAAAGCAGCTGGTGCAATTGCCCAAAACGCTCCATTATTTCCCTTGCCTTCTCCTCGCTATACTTTTCTGAAAAAACCTTGCTCTTCAAATTTGTTTTATCTATATACAGAACCATGCCATTGTGAATGCCTGTTGCATGCATATACAGCTGCAGCTGCATTAAATGCTTTTTGTCGGCTTCCTTTACGAAATCAACGCTCTTTGTGCTTTTCACCTCTACTACCCACGATTTCCCGCTCTCCTTTACCAAAATCAAATCATCAACCCTGCCTGAAACAAGGAAGTCCTGGCCCTTTATTTTCAGCGGGAATTCGCTCTTGAGCAGCTCTACCTCCTTGTTCTTGTCGCTTTTCAATACTTCCACAACAAAATCGTGCATTATATTCCCAACCTCAAATATTTTGGCCAGATCGGGCTTTACCTCCAGCGGATATTTGTAAGAATACCACACTTTTCTCATGCAGCTGCCTATCTCGCTGGGGTAATACCTTCCAATTGCTTTGGGTCTGTGCTCCCTCGCAATATGGTTGTCAATCATCTTGTCAAAATCAATCATGCAGATGCCCACTAATTTAAGGGATGCGCTTTTTTAAATCACTTTCCATAGAGTGGATTTCCACTAATCCAATCGCTTTAAATCTTTGTTTGCCTCTAATTTATTGCATGGGGTTCTGGGATTTTTTGAAGGGCAAACAGCAGCAGAAGCAGCTGCTTCTTTCTTTGGACGAAATACCTGAATTTATTGAAAAAAGCGTTTCCCAAGAGCGGCAGCAGCTGGATGAAATTGTTGCAAAAAAATTCAGCGAAATAAAGTTTGTTTTAGCCCAGCTCCAATCTTCCCTGCATGAGCTGAAGAAGCAGCCGCTCGAAAGCGAAAATGCAAAGCTGAAGAAGATTGTCGGCACTGCCCGCCAGCAAACAATAGCAAGACTTTCTTCCCTGCTTGAAAAACTACAGCCTCCCTCGCAGAGTGAGTTGGATGCGGTAAAGCACTACTGCATTGAAGGCAAAGAAATGCTTCAGCGGGAAATAAATCAGAGCGGCAAGAACATTGCCTATACTGGCATATATTTAAAGGATTCAATCAAGCAGTTGGGGCAGAATGTCAAGGAGCTGAATGAGCACTTCTCTTTCTTGAGCGATAAAATGCGGCAATTTTCAGCTGTT